>JAFXOO010000142.1 GCA_017528675.1 Oscillospiraceae bacterium
GGGCCGAAGGCCCCGCAATATAGCCCCTCCCCCAATGGGGGAGGGGTTGGGGTGGGGGCGCTCACCGGTGCGCCAGCACCAGAAAAAGGACTTTATCGACAAGCTGAGGCGCCCCCGGCAGGGGGCGCTTGTCATAATCCCGCCGCCTCCCGCATAGAGATGAAGCAGGACTCAATACTGACCCGGAGGTAATCGCTATGCAAGAAGGACTATCCGAGCTGTCAAAAAGATACAGCGATGAAATGCTCCGCCTCTATGGCGGCAGGCAGGATATGCAGAAGGAGGCATCCGGAATCTCTGCGCCGGAGCCTCCGACCCCCGACCCGGAGCCGCCGACCCCCGACTCAGAGCCGCCGATCCCCGACCCGGAGCCGCCGATCCCCGGCCCGGAGCCGGAGGATTACGCCGATCCTGTCCTCCCCGAATACATCCGCCCGGAGCCTCCGCAGCTCCCGGAGGAGTGGGCGGCACAGTCTGCCTATGAGAAAGCCAACACTGCTGAGGGGCGGCTGCGGGTCGTGGCTGCTGCGGCAGACAGCGCCTTCCCGGTACCAGGAGCAAGGGTGCTCATCTACACCCGCATCGGGGAGAAGCGCTATCTCAACTACCTGCTTACAACCGATGCAAACGGCGAAACACCGACAGTCGTGCTTCCTGCACCGCCTGCGGATCTGAGCCAGGTGCCGGAGAATCTTACACCCTATGCCGTCTGCGAAATTGAGATCTCCGCCAGAGGCTTTTTCCCGACGCAATCCCTCGATGTCCATGTTTTCGCCGGTGTGACGACCCGCCAGGAATTCCAGCTCGTCCCTCTGCCGCTGAACATGACGCCGGAGGATGTCATGGAACTCAGCCCCGAAGGCCGTTCTGTGGATGAGGAGGTGGACTGATGCTGACCGGTGAGCCGTTTGTGCCGCTGAATATCACTGTGCATCTTGGTGCGCCGGATGAAGCGGCATCCGATGTCATTGTGCCGTTCCCGGAGTACATCAAGAATGTGGTTTCCAGCGAGATCTATCCGACCTGGCCGGATGCCGCCATCCGTGCGAATGTCTATGCGATTGTGAGCTTTGCCCTGAACCGTATCTACACCGAATGGTACCGCTCCCGTGGCTATCCCTTCGACATCACCGCTGTGACGCAGTACGACCAGAAGTACATTGAAGGCCGCCAGATCTACGACAACATCGCCGTCATCGTGGATGAGCTGTTTGATGATTATATCCGCCGCCAGGGGCGTGTGGAGCCCTTGTTTGCGGCATTCTGCAACGGAACAACCGTGACCTGCAACGGCCTGTCACAATGGGGGACGGTGGATCTTGCCAACCAGGGGCTTGTGCCGTATGAGATTTTGCAGTATTACTACGGGGAGGATATCGAGATCGTGAGAGATACGCCCGTCCGGACCAATACCATGTCCTATCCCGGCGAACTGCTCGGTGCAGGCTCTGCCGGTGCTGCTGTACAGACACTACAGATTCAGCTCAACCGCATTTCCCGGAATTATCCGGCTATCCCGAAGATACCGAATGCCTCCGGGCAGTATGATGCCGCCACAGAGGATGCCGTGCGCACGTTCCAGCAGGTCTTTGATCTGCCGGTGACCGGTACGGTGAACAAGGCAACATGGTACCGGATTGCCTACATCTACACCAGTGTAAAACGCCTTGCCGAGCTCGATTCCGAGGGCGTTTTCCGTGAAGAATTCCCGCTTCAGTTCAAGCAGGAGCTCAGACCTGACATGCAGAGCGAGCAGGTGCGTGGGCTGCAATACTTTCTGGCAGTGGTGGGGGCGTATTATGAATCTGTCCGTCCCATCCGTATCACAGGCGTGTACGATGACCAGACCGAAGCCTCCGTCCGGAGCTTCCAGCGTGTCTATGGCCTGCCGGAGACAGGTATTGTGGACGAGGCAACCTGGAATGACCTGTACCGTGCCTATGCAGGCATTGCGGCATCCATCCCGAAGGAGGATGCAGAGTGGATCCCGGCACTCTATCCCGGTACGGTGCTACAGGAGGGCGTGACGAGCGAGGATGTGCGGATTCTGCAAACCTACCTGACCTATATCCACAACACCGTGCCGGAAATACCGGCGGTGCGGACAACGGGGTATTTCGGCCCGCTGACCAAGGCATCCGTCATTGCCTTCCAGCGCTATGCAGGGCTGAACCAGAATGGTGTTGTCGGCGCTGTGACCTGGGACGCCATCGCCGGGCTCTATTCCGATCTGCGTTTCGGTTACGAAAAACGCCCCTACCAGTCGCCAGGGTATACCATCCGATAGCACAACCCCTGCCCCCTCCCGCCGGAGAGGGAAATTCCAGAACAGGAGGCCATCATGTACAGTCCAGAACAAGAAAAGGCGCATATCTATGAGCTCCAGCAGATGCTTTACGGCATATCCCTTCGCAACCCGGCGGTTCCCGGTGTCATTCCGGACGGCATCTACGGCGAGGAGACTGCCGCCGCTGTGCGGGCGTTTCAGCAATACTACGGCCTGCGGGTGACAGGTGAGGCAAACGGTGCCACCTGGGAGAAGATTGCTGCGGTCTATCGGGCGATGCAGGATATGTCCCCGGCACCGCTGGATGCCTTCCCGCAAAAGCCGGGTACAGTGCTCCAGGAGGGAGCACACGGCTTCCCGGTCATGGTTTCGCAGGCGGTTCTGCTGGCGCTTTCGGAGCAGTTCGAGAACATTCCGCCGTGTGCAGTGACCGGCGATCTCGATGCGGATACCGTGCGGGCGCTACAGCCATTCCAGAAGCTTTGCAGCCTGCCCGTCACCGGAAAGCTTGACTGTGCCACATGGAATATGCTTGCGCAGGCGGGGGATGCCCTGCGGACATAGAAAAGCCCCTCCCCGATGGGGAGGGGGGTCTGCTGTCATAGAAATTCCTTCAACTGCTCCTTCACCTCGCTGTACTGCATGCCGATAAGTGTGCAGTGCCGGGGAGATTCGGAGCGGAAATAGAGCAGTACATGGCATTTTCCTGTGAGATGATGCCAGAAATGCCGGTGAATCCGCACCTTGACAATGCGGTTGACATCGCAGATGATCGTGTGGAAGGTCAGCCCTTTGCAGTACCGGATGCAGGCGTGGTTCCTGGAAATGGAAATACCCGTGGTTGTGAAGGCAATGAACTGCACGATTGTCTTCCAGATGATCGGAATTTCGATCATGATGATGAAATACCGGATCACATCATCAAATGCCGGAAACAGCCGCAGCAGCACAGAGGATGCCGGGATGACGGCAGCCGCTGTCAGGAACGGGATGCAGATATACCCCCACCAGGAATGCCACGGCGGCCGCAGCTTGTTTCTGGAAAGCCGGCTGCCGGGGAAGATCATCGGCATCGTTTCCTCCAGCTCACGCCGGGTGAGAATGGGCATGCAGATCGGGATAGCCCCCTGCATGCTGCCGTAGCCGGGGCAGTTGACTGCCAGCGAAAAGATGCGGCAGAGCTTGGTCAGGACATTCTGCCGGATGTCGATGTAATTGACCTTGCGGCCGCTGAGATAAAAATGCCGCCGTGTCACAAGACCGCTGTTCACAGCGATCATGCGCTTGTCGCTCTCCATTCTGAATCCGCCGTAGCGGATGAGATTGGCAAGAAAAGAAAGCAGCCAGGTGGACAGGATGAGGATGCCCAGCGCCACCGCTGCCGGCGGAATCCCCATGAGCCGCCCCGCCAGTGTCGCAGAGATGCTGTTGAGCCGTTCCGTCACCTGGAATTCATGCAGAAGATCCCGTGCAATACGGCCGCCCTGGAACCAGAAAACAGCCAGGTACAGTGCTCCGGAAAAGCTGGAGGAGAAGATCATCGAAAACAGCAGCGTCCGCCAGATGCCGACCCTGTCGGAAAAGTGGTGCCGCTTGCCCTGCCGGAGCCGTGGAATGGCAGAGAGAAACAGCTTTTCATCCCGCCGCCGGATAAGCAGCTTGATGTCCGTGGCCTCCAGAAGGCCGCCCGCTGCATCGGCGTAGAGGTACTCTCCGCCGAACGGCCGCAGCCAGACCGGCTGCTCCACGGCCATGACGGAGAGATTCCGGATGGGCAGGAAGCGCTGCCGGGTGAACAGAATCCCGTCCCGGACATAGAGCTGCTCCTTCACGATGCCGAACTCCCGGAAGTACCAGTTCAGAAAGCCATAGCCAAAAATGGCAAGCAGAATCAGAAGCTCAAACCAGGTACCCCGCAGCCATGCTTCGATATCCTCACGGGAAGCGAAGTGATAGGCGCCCCGCACGATCGGAAAGATCAGCAGCCACAGGTTTTTCATGCTGTAGCGCAGGATGCGCAGCGGATGTTCACGGCGCATGGAATACCCCCTTTTGCTGGAGGAGTGCTGCAAAGGACACACGGTCATCCCGGTTCAGGAAAGGTACCGTAAGATGTCCGCCGTACATGTGCAGTACCACAAAATTGAGCCCGAAAGCGCCGTCAAACGGTCCGGAGAGAATCTGTACGAACTGCACACGTTCAAACCGCACGGACTGTGCCCGCCGGAACAGAATGCCGGCAGTGACGGTGATGCCTGAGGAGGTGACTGTGCAGCTCAGCATGCGGAAGTACAGCGGCAGGATGCAGAAGGCAGGGATCGCAGCAATCACGCATACCACGATGATGACGCCCCACATGACATTCGGCCAGCGGTCAAGCACAGCGCCCGCAAGGGCAATCAGCCCTGATGCCGCCAGACAGACAGACAGCATGATTGTCCACAATGCAGACTGATCGGCATGATAATCCTTCATCTGCGCCCCTCCTTCCCGGCAGAATCATTCTGATTCTATTATAGCATACGGAGAGGGCGAATGCAAGGGAATCCGATAGAAAAGAGGGAATACACCGATGCATTTTCTTTCGACGGTGAGCAGCCTGCTCTGGGGCAGCGGTCTGGTCGGACTGCTGCTCGGAACAGGTGCCTGGTGCCTGATGCGGGACAGATGTGCACCGCTGCGCAGTCTGCGATGGCTGCTTGTCCGCCGTGGAGGCAGCGGCAGCCGTGCGCATACGCCGTTTCAGGCGTGTATGACTTCGCTTGCGGCGGCAATGGGCACGGGTAATATTGCCGGTGTTGCCACAGCGCTCACGCTCGGCGGCGCCGGAGCGGTATTCTGGATGTGGATGGCGGCACTGCTTGGGATGGGACTGATCTATGCGGAAAACGTCCTCGGCTGTCACTATCGCCGGGACGGCACAGCAGGTGCGGCAGCCTATCTGCGCTACGGCCTGCAAAGTCCCCGGCTTGCGGGAGCCTTTGCCGTATGCTGCGTTGCAGCCTCCTTCGGCATGGGAAACATGACCCAGAGCCACGCTATGGCGCAGACCTTGCAGGCAGCATGGCGCATACCGCCGCTCCTCACGGGTCTGACTGCCGCTGCTGTGACGGCCCTTGTCATTCTCGGCGGTGCAAAGCGCATCGGACGATTTGCGGCAGCCGCTGTTCCGCTTGTGAGCGTGATCTATCTTGCGGCGGCAGGGGCAGTGCTGCTCCGCTGCCGTGCACAGCTCCCGGATGCGTTCGCAGCCATCTTCCGGGGCGCATTCGGCGTGGATGCCCTGACCGGCGGTATTTCCGGCGCAGCCGTGCAGCGTGCGGTGACAGCCGGCGTGCAGCGGGGCGTGTTCTCGAACGAAGCGGGCCTCGGCAGCAGCGGACTGCTGCACGGCGAGGCAGACGGCGATGAACCGGCATTTCTCGGCGCATGCGGGATACTGGAGGTCTTTGCGGACACATTTGTGTGCTGCACGGCAACGGCACTGGCAGTTCTGTGCAGCGGCGCATCCGGTGCAGACGGTGCCGCACTTGTCCTGGAGGCATTCCGCAGGGGGATCGGGTCTGCGGCAGACTATCTGCTGCCGCCGGTCATAGCGGTATTTGCACTCTGCACGCTGGTGGGCTGGAGCTATTGCGGCAGCAGCGCTTTGCAAAGTCTGACCGGCGGGCGGTTCCTGACGGCATACAGGATCGTGTTCTGCGCTGCGGTGCTGCTGGGGGCTGAACTGCGGCTGGAAGCCGTCTGGATGGCGGCAGACATCGCCAACGCCTGCATGGCATACTGCAACCTGCCGGGAATTCTGCTGCTCTATCCGCTGCATAATACGCCGCAGACTGCCTATACTTCTTCAAAAGAAGGAAAGGCGGTTTCCCCATGCAAGCAATCCTGTTCTGTGACAAAATGACTGAATGTATCCCTCTTACAGACTGTCCCGAGGCGCTGCTGCCGATCTGCAATGTGCCGCTTCTGGCGAGACTCCTGCGGTATCTGGAGCGCAGCGGATTTGAGGCAGCGGTGCTTCTTGCGGCAGACAGCCGCATCCGCCGCATGCTCGACAGCCTCCCGCTGCAAATGCCGGTGCGGCTTGCACGTTCCCTGACGGCAGTCCGTTCCGATACGCCGTCGCTGCTTCTGCGCAGGCTTTGTGTGCCGGAATGGGAGATGGGCGAGCTGTACGCACTCTGCGGCAGGGAGCCGGTGCGGCTGTTCACCCCGGACGGGAGCTTTGCCGGAGCGGAGCTGCATCCGGCAGGCTCGGCGTTTCTGGAGCCGGAGGCATCTGTGGTGCCGCAGCATGCCCGCTTCTGGCGTGCGGACAACCCCGGAGGCTACCGGGCGCTTCAGCAGCATCTCCTCGGAACCGGTACGGAACGGCGCATTGCCGAGGGCGTCCGCATCGGCAAGGATGCCGTGATCGACAGCCGGACTGTCATTGGCGCAGACTGCGTGATCGGCGCAGGTGCGCAGATTTCCGGCTGCATCCTCGGTGACGGTGTACAGATCGGCGCCGGCGCTGTGATCGAGGACTGTGTCATCTGTCACCGTGCGCTTGTGGACAGGGACACGGTGCTGCAAAATACCGCCGTCCCCGAAGGCGTGGTCTGTTCGGCACATGCCCGGCACCGCCGTATGCTGCGGCTGGAACCGGAGGACGGCATCTGCTGGCAGGATCCGAAGTGGAATACCCCCGCTGCGGCACTCCGGGCGGGTGCAGCAATGACTGTGCTGGACGGTGCCCTTGCGGTCGGCTGCACGGACAAAGCGGGCGAGAGTCTTGCAATGGCAGCGGCAGCCGGGGCGGTTTCGCAGGGCGCAAGGGTCTGGTTTGCCGGGTGCTGCACCCTGTCGCAACTGCTGTGTATCGGCAGAATGACAGGCTGCGGGGCGTTTCTCTGCGCATCCGGCAGCGGGATGATCCGGCTGCTGCCCTTCGGCAGGGACGGCGCACCGCTGACAACAGCCCAGGCAGAGCGCCTCCAGCAGGCGCTTGATGCGGAGCTTTCCGAACGCATTGTGGACGAGGGCGTGCTTTCCGATGCTTCCGGGCTTCTTCCGCTGTGGGAGGAGCAATGCCGTGCGCTGGTGCCGGCACAGCATCCGGAAATAACCGTGAGCTGCGGAGAACCGCTGCTCCGGCAGGCGGCAGACCGGATTTTTGCCGGGGGAACAGGCGGACAGATCACGCTGGCACTGACTGCCGACGGCACCGGTGCCGGCGCTTTCACACCGGAAACAGGCATGCTCACCAGAGAGCAGCTTCTTCTGATAGCAGCACTTTCCGTGGCGGAACAGGGAGAACCATGCATCCTGCCGGCGGATTTTCACCCGGCAGCAGAGCAGTTTGCCATGCAGGAGGGCATCCGCATCCTGCGGCAGTATACGTCGTCGATCACAGCCGCTGTGCTTTCCGCCCGGCAGGGAATCCTGACGGACGGCGTGCGGCTGTTTGCGCATGTGCTGCGGGCGCTTGCTGCCCGGAAGCTGACACTTGCCCAGGCGGCAGCGCTCCTCCCGGAGATGCACACTGTCCGCCGCACGGCCGTCACATCGCTCACCCGCCAGCAGGTGCGGGCACTGCGCCGTTATGCCGGCCCGCAGATGCGGGTCACACTCCCGCCGCACAGCCGCCTTGTCAGGATTCAGGCACATGCCGATTCGATGGAAGCCGCTGCGGAGCTCTGCGCCGGATGGGAACAGCACCTCCGGGAGGCGGAACGGTCAGGCCAATGAGACACAGCCGGCCGCTCATGGTGACGGTTCATGCAATGCTGAGCGGAACAATGCGCAATTTTAGCCAAATTGCCAAATCTGCAAGCCTGTTTCCGGAAGTGCTTGACAAATCAAGGCAATTCAGATATAATAATAGTATATATCCTTATCCGCTACAGGCGTATGAGAGATTTATGATCGGAATTTATGGCAGTATCGCCTTAAATGATAGACAGAAGCCGGGAACCGGCTTCTTACTTAGCGCCGCCGGAATATGACGGCAGAACCAGAGCAACTGTATGCAGACGATCTAACCTTGCTCCTGAATTGTACGCAGAAGCCCCGCCGCTGCGGGATTCTGCCTGAGAGCCACTGCGTGTGGCTCTGTTTTCCTGTGCCCCAAGCTGCTGCTGACGACTTAGCCGGGGATCCGGAGCAGGACGGTGTGCTGCTGCTTTTGCATGCGTGAAAAGAGAGGTATTGTATTGAATAATCAGAATCACAACGGAGGAGATCCCAAGAGAAAGCGTTACGTCATCCACCGGGCAAAGGGCAAGAGCCAGAAGCCGGCGATCAAGAAGCCCATGCCGCCGGCACATGCACAGCAGCCTGTCCGCCAGCAGATGCAGGCGCCGAGGAGCCGTGCCCATGAACAGCACCGCACACCCGTGCGCATCATCCCACTGGGCGGCCTGAACGAGATCGGCAAGAATATGACCGTGTTCGAGTGTGCAAATGACATGTTCATCCTCGACTGCGGCCTTGCGTTCCCGGATGCCGAAATGCCCGGCGTGGATATTGTCATCCCGGACTTCACCTATGTGGAACGCAACAAGGAAAAGCTGCGGGGCATCGTCATCACCCACGGACATGAGGACCATATCGGCGGTCTTGCGTATCTGCTGAAGAAGGTCAATGCTCCCGTCTATGGCTCCGCCATGACCATCGGCCTGATCAAGCACAAGCTTGAGGAGCATGGGCTTCTGAACAAGGTGAGCCTGAACGTGATCGAATCCCGCAAGACGGTGAAGATGGGCTGCATGGCCGTGGAATTCATCAAGGTCAACCATTCCATTCCCGGCTCAATGGGTATGGCAATCCATACACCGGCCGGCATTCTCGTGCATACCGGCGACTTCAAGGTGGACTATACCCCCATCGACGGCGGCCCGATTGACCTTGCCCGCTTCGGTGAGCTGGGCA
Organism: Oscillospiraceae bacterium; assembly: GCA_017528675.1. Taxonomy (GTDB): domain Bacteria; phylum Bacillota; class Clostridia; order Oscillospirales; family Ruminococcaceae; genus UBA3855. The sequence continues at coordinate 9,203 of JAFXOO010000142.1, forward strand.
GCAGGGGTGTCCTGGCGCTCATGGCGGATTCCACCAATGCCGAGCGTCCGGGCTATACGCAGTCTGAGCGCAAGGTGGGCGATTCCTTCGAGAAGCTCTTTGTCAAGGCAGGCAACCGCCGCATCATCATTGCAACGTTCTCCTCGAATATCCACCGTGTGCAGCAGATTGTGAATATGGCTGCCAAGAACGGGCGGAAGATTGCCGTGCTCGGCAGAAGCATGATCAATGTCATCACCACGGCGCTGGAGCTGGGGTATCTTGATGTACCGAAGAACACCATCATCGACATCGAGAACATGAACCAGTATCCGCCGGAGCAGATCGTGCTCATCACGACCGGCAGCCAGGGCGAGCCGATGTCGGCGCTCACCCGTATGGCAATGCATGACCACAAGAAGGTCAACATCACCCCGATGGACTTCATCATCATCTCGGCAACGCCCATTCCCGGCAACGAGAAGCATGTGACCAAGGTTGTCAACGAGCTGCTCAAGTCCGGTGCAGAGGTTATCTACGAGTCCATGTATGAAGTACATGTCTCCGGCCACGCCTGCCAGGAGGAGCTCAAGCTCATGCTGGCACTCGTGAAGCCGAAATTCTATATCCCCATGCACGGCGAATACAAGCATCTGGTCAAGAATCGTACACTGGCACTGGAAATGGGCATCCCGAAGGAGAATGTCCTCCTTGCCTCCATCGGAAATGTCATCGAAACGGACGGCACCAAGCTCCAGGTCGTTTCACAGGCACCGGCAGGCAGGGTTCTGGTGGACGGTCTTGGCGTCGGAGATGTCGGCTCGATTGTGCTGCGTGACAGAAAGCACCTGGCAGAGGACGGCCTGATTATCATTGTGGTCGGCATCACCCGTGCCACCGGCGAGGTGGTATCCGGGCCGGATATCATTTCGAGAGGCTTTGTCTATGTACGGGAAGCCGAGGAACTGATGGAGCAGGCAAAGCAGCTTCTGTGCCATACGCTTGCCGAGTGCAGCGTCTATGAGCTCAAGGAGTGGGTGCCGCTGAAGGGCAAGCTCCGGGATGCACTGTCCGACTTCATCTTTGAGCAGACCAAGCGCAGCCCGATGATTCTTCCGATCATCATGGAAGTCTGAGAAAAGACTGCTTGGTATAGACAATAGTTCGACAACAGTCAGGGGGTGGGGGATTGAAACCAAAACAGCATGCCAGAATATGGATTCTTGCGTTTTTGCTGATACTTTCTGTACTGCTGCCTTCAGCAATGCTGTACTGGCGGGGAGATTCCCTCGGCTTCCTGTACTGCATTCCGGGCGCAGTGAGCGTCGGCATCGGCGTATGTATGCTGCTTTACACCAGGCGCAACCAGCTCAACTATATTGCAGAGCTCAATGAGATCAGCGAAAATGCCCAGCTTGCGGCACTACAGCAGCTCCCGTTCGGCTTCTGCGTCATTGATGCGAAAGGCATCGTGGTGGAGTATAACCAGAGCTTCCGGGATGAAATCATGGACGGCGAGGACATGTTCGGCAGGAATCTGCTGGAGCGGATTCTGTTCAAGCCCTCTGATGCAGAACAGATCGTGACCTGGAAGAAGCGGCATTACCGGCTCTCGTCGCTTCCGTTTGAAGACGAGAACGGCAGGAAGCTGACCACGGTGCTCTGGGAGGACCGGACAGAGCTTGAAAGCCTGCGGGATACTTATCGGAAAACCCGCCCCTGTGTGGTACTGCTCGTGATTGATAATTACGAGGATATGATTCAGAACATCAAGGAGAGCGACCGCCTTGCAACCGGCGTTTCGATCGAAAAGCTCATGGAGAGCTTTGTGGCGGATACCGGCGGTATTCTGCGGCGGCTGAAGAATGACCGCTTCATTGCTGTTCTGGAGGACCAGTATATGCAGCAGATCGTGGCAGAGAAGTTCCCGATTCTCGATGCTGCCCGGCAGATTCTGATGGGCGGCCGTGACACCGTGACGCTTTCCATCGGCGTCGGGCAGGGCGGCGATACGCTTCAGGAATGTGAACAGCTCGCCCAGCAGAGCCTTGAAATGGCGCTCGGACGGGGCGGCGATCAGGCTGCGCTCAAGAAAAAGAACGAGGACTTTGAGTTCTTTGGCGGCAAGTCGCAGGGCATCGAAAAGAAATCCCGTGTCAAGACCCGTGCAGCGGCAAAAATGATCCGGGAACAGATTCAGAGCAGCCGGAAGGTCTTCCTGATGGGACACCGCTACGGCGACCTTGATTCCATCGGCGGATGCTGCGGCCTTGCCGGTGCAATCCGGATTATGGATAAGCCGGTGCGGGTGGTGTGCGACCCGAAAAAGAACCTCTCCCAGCAGCTCATTGCCCTTGTGAAGGACGAGATTGGCGCATCCCTGTTCCTGACACCGGAACAGGCAGTGGATGCCATCACGGACGACACGCTGCTTATCATCGTGGATACCAATAACAAGGACATCATCGAAAGCCCGGAGCTGTACCAGCGTGCCAAGCGTGTGGTTGTCATTGACCACCACCGGCAGAGCGTGAATTATGTGGACAACGCAGTGCCCTTTTATCATGAGCCGTTTGCGTCCTCTGCCTGCGAAATGATTACGGAGCTGTTGCAGTATTTCCAGCTCACCAGCGATCTGGATCCGGTGCTTGCGGAGTGCCTTCTGGCGGGCATTATGCTCGACACCAAGAATTTCGTTATGCGCACGGGTGTGCGTACCTTTGAGGCTGCGGCCTACCTCAGAAAGCTCAAGGCGGATACCATCCGTGTCAAGGGGCTGTTCTCCGGGTCGATTGATGCCTACCGCAGCCGCACCGAGATTGTGAGTTCGGCGGAGATTTTCGGGCGGTTTGCCATCGCCCTCGTTCCGGAAAACACGCCGGATGTGCGGATTGTGGCGTCGCAGGCAGCGGATGAACTGCTGAACATCACCGGCGTGGATGCGTCGTTCACCATCTGTAAAGTCAAGGGGAAGGACGAAGAAGTCAATATCTCCGCCCGTTCCTATGGTGATGTCAATGTACAGGTCATTATGGAACAGCTTGGCGGCGGCGGCCACCAGTCAATGGCGGCAACACAGATCTCCGGCATCACTCCGGAGGAAGCAAAACAGCGGTTGATTGCCGTGCTGAGAGAAACGGAATAGCCGCATACGGAAAGGATGCATTCACATGAAGGTTATTTTTTTACAGGATGTCAAGGGCTCCGGCAAGAAGGGCGAGCTCAAGGAGGTTTCTGACGGCTACGCACGCAATATGCTCCTGAAGAAGGGGCTTGCCGTGGAGGCAACACCGGAGAATCTCAACAAGCTCCAGGGTGCCCAGGCCTCTGCACAGCACAAGATTGATGTGGAGAAGGCGGCTGCCGAGGAAAACCGCACAAAGCTCCACGACAAAAAGGTCGTCATCAAGGCAAAAGCCGGCACCGGCGGCCGTCTGTTCGGCTCCGTGACGGCGGCGAACATCGCACAGGCGATTTCCGAGCAGTTCGGCGTGCAGCTCGATAAGAAGAAGATTACGCTGAAGTCCGATATCAAGGCATTTGGCACGTTCTCTGCCGAGATCCGGCTGTACACCGGCATTTCTGCCACGGTGACGGTTGAGGTGGAGGAAGCATAAATCAGATCAGACCGGGCGGTTTCCCCGTGAAGCCGCCCTTTTGCCATCTGTAGACCCGGTAGGAGGGAATTCATGAAAAAGGCATTGAAGATCATCGGCATTGTGATTGCCGTCATTCTGATTCTGGAAATTCTGGCGGTGCTGGGATGCATCTGCTATCACAGGTTCATGCTGTCAAAGGAGAAGCCCCTCGTGGAAACGCCGCTTGGTCAGCTTGTTGAGGTGGACGGCCATAACATGAGCATCTATACCGAGGGCAAGGGGGCGCATACGCTCGTCTTTCTCTCCGGATGGGGTGTGGCATCTCCGATTCTCGATTTCCGGAGCCTGTACAGCAAGCTCACGGATGAGTACCGGATTGTCGTGATCGAGAAATTCGGCTACGGATTCAGCGATGATGTGGACAGTGAGCGTTCCTTCGACACCATCCTCCGGCAGGACAGGGAAGCCCTCTCCAAGGCCGGCATCGAAGGCCCCTATATTCTCTGTCCGCACTCGCTCTCCGGACTTGAGGCGCTGTACTGGGCGCAGAGCTATCCCGATGAGGTGGAAGCCGTCGTGGGGCTGGATATGTCGCTGCCGCCGAACTGTGATGAGGCAGATCAGGCGGAAATGAAGGACAGCTACCTGCTCAACAAGTGGTTCAACCGGCTCGGATTCTTCCGGATGATGAATGTTGACGGGATGATAGATGCCCTGCATGCCGGTACGCTGACGGACGAGGAGAAGGCGATCTACCGGGCGCTGATCTATGCAAACACCGGCAATGCCGCCCCCGGCAATGAGACGGCTGATACCGTACATATCGCAGAGGTCATTGAAAGCAGTCCGGCACCGGACATCCCGATGCTGCTGTTCATCATGGACAAGAAGACGGAGGCGCAGACCTACGCTTCCGGAACCCTCGGCGCAAAAGTCATCCCGCTTGACTGCGGGCATTATGTCCATATTCTCAAAACAGATACCGTCAGCGAGGAAATGCGGACGTTTATCGGAAACCTGAGCTGATACACAGAGGAGGAAACTGCAATGGCAGAGAATACCAGCTTCAATGATATTGAAATGCCCTACAGCCTTGAGGCAGAGCAGACTGTCCTCGGCGCCATTCTCATCGAGCAGGATGTGCTGTCCGTTGTACTGGAGCATGTCAAGCCGGAATGCTTCTTCATCGACCAGCACCGTGCCCTGTTCACGATCATGGTGCAGATGTTCACAAGCGGCGAAAAGGCCGACGTTGTGACAGTGCTCAATGCTGCCACGGCGGCGCATATCTTTGAAACGGCACAGGAGGGACGCAATTACCTAGCGAACCTTGTCAATATGGTGCCGACAGTGTCCAATATCGAAAGCTACTGCAACATCGTTGTCAATAAATACTATATCCGCTCCCTTGCGGAAACGGCAAGGAGCATCCTCTCCGACATCCAGAGCGGCGAGACCGATGCAGCTTTGCTCCTCGATGCCGCAGAACAGCGCATCTATGACATCCGCCAGGGCAGAGCCACCACGGGTCTGACACCCATCCGTGAGGTTGTGGCGGAGACCTATAATCACATCGGCCAGATTGCCGGCCCCGACCGGGAGCAGTACCTCGGCATCCGTTCGGGCTTCTCGTATCTGGATGCGGTGACATCCGGTCTGAACAAGTCAGACCTCATCCTGATTGCCGCCCGTCCTGCGATGGGTAAGACGGCGTTTGCGCTGAACATCGCCCAGAATGTGGCGGCACACAATCCGGACAAGGAGGTCTGCATCTTCTCGCTCGAAATGCCTCGCCAGCAGCTTGTGTCCAGACTGTTGTCGTCGTCGGCGCAGGTTGATTCCAATAAGCTCCGCAACGGCCGCCTGACCGGAGATGACTGGGTGCGGCTGGCAACGGGTGCGAGCTATCTGAATGATCTGCCCATCTATATTGACGATACGGCAAGCATTACCGTGCAGCAGATCAAGGCGAAGCTGCGCCGGATGAAGAACCTCGGCCTTGTGGTGATCGACTACCTCGGCCTGATCCAGACAACACTCCGGACGGAAAACCGTGTGCAGATTGTCTCCGAAATTACCCGCCAGCTCAAGATCATGGCCAAGGAGCTGGATGTGCCGGTCATCCTCCTGTCACAGCTTTCGAGAGGCCCCGAAAGCCGTACCGACAAGCGCCCGATGCTTTCGGATCTGCGTGAATCCGGTTCTATCGAGCAGGATGCGGATATTGTCATGTTCCTCTACCGTGATGCGTACTATAACAAGGACAACGCCAACCAGAATGTTGCGGAATGCATCGTTGCCAAGAACCGCCACGGCGAGACCGGCACGATCAACCTGAACTGGGACGGTCAGTTTACCCGCTTCACCACCCTCGAAAAGACCGATGCGCCCGCTTGACGCCGTCCGGCGCTTCCTGCGGGTACACGATATCCGGGACACCGCCGTCACAGCGGCTCTTTCCGGCGGTGCGGACAGCGTATGCCTGCTGCACTGTCTGCGGGCATGCCGTGAGGCATTCGGGCTGCGGCTCTCTGCCATCCATGTGCAGCACGGGCTGCGGGGCGAGGAGAGCCTGCGGGATGAGCAGTTCTGCCGGACGCTCTGCACAGCGTGGGAGATTCCGCTGACCGTGGTTCCCGTTCAGGTGCCGCAGCACACAGGAAGCCTTGAGGCAGCGGCACGGGAATGCCGCTATGCCGCCTTTGCGGCGCATGCAGACGGCTATGTGGCAACAGCGCACACTGCCTCGGACAATTTCGAGACGATGCTGTTCCGGCTCGTGAGGGGGACGGGGCTGAAGGGGCTTGCCGGTATTCCGCCGGTGCGGGAGCGTTACCTGCGGCCGCTGCTGCAAGTGAGCCGAGCCGAAGTGGAGCAGTATCTCCGGGATCAGGACATCGGCTATGTGACGGATTCCACGAATCTGACGGATGATTATGCCAGAAATTTCCTGCGGCATCAGGCGGTGCCGCTTCTGCAAAAGCAGAACCCGGCGCTCGAACAGTCCGCCGCAGAGACCGCCGACATCCTCCGCACAGAGGAGGATTACCTCGCACAGGCGGCGGAGGCTGCCTATGCACAGGCCCGTCAGCCGGACGGCTCGCTCCGTGGGCTGCGGATGCTGCATCCGGCATTGCAGCGGCGCTGCATCCGGCGCTTTCTGGCAGAGAATGCCGTTCCGGCGGGCTATTCGCAGGTGACTGCCGTGCAGGAGCTCCTCGAAAGCGGCGGCCGCCTGGAAATGGAACGGGGCGGTGTGTGGATCTGCGTCAGCCGTGGCATACTCTTTCCGGAACGTCCCCGGACGGCTGAGACACTGCTTCGTATCGGAAAAAACTGCCTGTATCCGGGCACTTTTGTCGAGGCTGCGTTGATTCTGCGGGAGGATACCGACAAATTCACAAGTGTTCACAAAAAATTCACAGATTTTGCGCTGGATTATGATATAATAAGAGGGTGTGCAAGACTGCACAGCCGGCAGCCCGGTCTGCGGATGATTCCGGCAGGCAGAAGCCATCACGTTTCTGTCAAGAAATGGCTGAACGAAACTGTTCCTCCGCAGAAACGCCAGAGGATTCACTACCTGTCCGATGACAGCGGCCTGCTCTGGGCAGAGGGACTCGGCCCGGCAGCACATGCAGCGGTGACAGCGCAGACAAGACGGATGCTGGTGCTGTATGTTCACGAGTCTGACACACAATGCACATGAGCCCGACACATACATGATGTATACTAAGGCATCAATTAGCAGTCAGAGAGAAAGAGTGCTAATTCGTGAGCCATAAAGAAAAGGAGTGGATGAGTTGACACCAAAAAGAAGCAGAGGCATTGTTGCATATCTCCTCGTAGCGGCAGTTCTGATCTTCCTGGCGGTATTCATGCTGCCGAGACTGAACGAGAAGAAGTCCGAGTACACCTATTCAGAGATTATGCAGCATTTCGACAACCTTGAGGTGACGAAGTACACCCTCGACCTCGGCAGCGGCGAGCTGAAGATGACGCTTGAGAACGAGGAGGAAATCACCTATACTGTGCCGAATGTGTCGATCTTCAAGGAGGAGACTGAGGGCTACCGGCTGCGCTATAACCGTGCGCACCCGAAAACGCCGCTCGATCAGGATTATTTCAAGATCACTGACAATTCCTGGATCATCACCTATATCCCGACCTTCATCATCCTGATTATGGGCATTGTGCTCTTTATCTTCATGATGCGCCAGGCGGGCGGCGGCAAGTATAACAACTTCGGCAAGGCCAATATCAAGGCACAGGCCTCCAATAAGAAGGCGACCTTCGACGATGTGGCTGGTGCCGAGGAAGAAAAGTACGAGATGGCGGAGATTGTGGATTTCCTGCGGAATCCCCGGAAATACGCCGAAATTGGCGCCCGTATCCCGAAGGGCGTGCTGCTTCTCGGCCCTCCCGGAACCGGTAAGACGCTCCTTGCCAGAGCTGTCGCAGGCGAGGCAGGATGCCCGTTCTACCCGATTTCCGGCTCGGATTTCGTGGAAATGTTCGTCGGTGTCGGCGCATCCAGAGTGCGTGACCTGTTTGAGACTGCCAAGAAGAATGCGCCCTCCATCGTGTTCATCGACGAGATTGATGCCGTCGGCAGACACCGTGGTGCCGGTCTTGGCGGCGGCCATGACGAGCGTGAGCAGACGCTGAACCAGCTTCTTGTAGAGATGGACGGCTTTGAGGCAAACGAGAGCGTGATTGTCATTGCGGCAACCAACCGCCGTGACATCCTGGATCCGGCACTGCTGCGTCCGGGACGTTTTGACCGCCAGATTGTGGTCGGCTATCCCGACATCAAGGGCAGAGAGGACATCCTCAAGGTGCATACCAAGAACAAGCCGCTTGCACCCGATGTCAACCTGCACGACATTGCCAGAACGACTGCCGGCTTCACCGGCGCCGACCTGGAAAACCTGACCAATGAAGCGGCACTGCTTGCCGCAAGAGCGGACAGGAAGGCGATCACCAACAAGGACATTGCAGAGGCGACCATCAAGGTGGTTGCAGGCCCTGAGAAGAAGTCCCGTGTCAAGACGGAGCGTGAGATCAAGCTGACAGCCTACCATGAAGCCGGCCATGCCATCTGCACCTACTATTGCCCGCATCAGGATAAGGTACACGAGATCTCCATCATTCCGAGAGGCATGGCGGGCGGCTATACGCTGTCGCTGCCGGAGCATGACAAGAGCTATAACAGCAAGACGGAGATGCACGAGGAGATCATCGTTCTGCTGGGCGGCCGTGTGGCAGAGCAGCTCATCATGGACGACATTTCCACGGGTGCATCGAATGACCTGGAGCGTGCTACCTCGATGGCACGGAATATGATTACCCGCTATGGCTTCAGCGAAAAGCTCGGTCCGGTGGTGTACGGTCATGACCAGAGCGAACCGTTCCTGGGCAGGGATTTCAGCAGTACGCCGAATTATTCCGATGAGGTTGCCGCCGAGATTGATGCGGAAATCCGCAACTTTGTGGAGGAAGGCTATACCAAGGCAGAGCAGATTCTGACCGAGCACATGGATCAGCTCCACAAGATTGCGCAGTACCTGATTGCCAACGAGAAGATCGACGGGCCGGAGTTCGAGCGCCTTATGAAGGGCGAGGACACCGAGCCGGAGATCACCGAGACAAAGCCGCAGCCGGCACAGGATTCTGCGATGGATGCCTACGCAAAGGATCTGCGTGAGCGCCAGGATGAGGCAGAGGATAAGCCTGTACAGATGGTACAGGACATGACGGAAGAATAACACACAACGAAGCCCCCGCTGCGATGGCGGGGGCTTCTCTCTATCGGAAAGCAGGGCCCTGTGCTTTCCGGTCATGAAGCGGGCGATTCAGAAGGACATCTCCCAGCAGGGGGGATGCCACCCCCTTTACGGCGAGCACATTTCTCTGCTATTGATAGTCTATGCAGAAAATGTCGTTTTGCGCCTGGAAGTTATTGGTATGATTGCTCATAAATTGTCATCAAATTGACACTTGATTTGTGCAAGAAAATATGGTATACTATAACATGTATACAGTCTGTTGAAAACGGACATAGAAAGAAGAAAGCGTGTAAGGAGGCAATTGTATGTCATTATCGCTTGGTCTGATGATCGGCGGAGCTTTGGTTGCGGTGCTGGGAGGTATCCTCGTATTCACAAAGCTTGGATCGGTGAAAATCCTGTTTGGTATTGTATTGGCGGTGTTCGGACTTGGTGCGATCGGTGTGGGGTATACGTTGGACCAGTTCAAGGAAGTGACGTATTCTGTGGTGGAAGCGAATCCGGTTTCGCCACGGGATGACGAAGACCAGTACCGTGTGACACTCAGGGATGACAAGGGAATCAGTACATGGATTTATGTCAACCAGAGCCAGCTCGACAATTATCAGTCGGGAACTGCGGTGACCATGAAGAAAAGTCAGCTCAGGCTGCTTCAGGAATCAAAAGTGGAATAAACTGATAAAACTGCCCGCAGAATCCGTATCTGCGGGCAGTTAGTCTGTCAAAAAAAGCTGTTTTGCAGGGTTCGGGGCGGCAGCCCCGATCAGGGGCAGGGGGCGAAGCCCCCGCAATATAACCCCCTCCCCGATGGGGAGGGGGTTGGGGGTGGGGCGCCTCACGGTGCGCCAGCACCAGAAAATGGACTTTATTGACAAGCTGACTGCCCGCAGAATCCGTTTCTGCGGGCAGTCTGAACTTTTTTCAAAAAACACTTGCATTAAAAGGATTATCTGCTATAATATACATGTATGTCTTGGTAAAGCGCTAAGACGAAACAAACTATGAGAAAAGAGGAACATGCATGCCTGCTAATATTGTTATCGGTACCCAGTGGGGTGATGAGGGAAAGGGAAAGGTCATCGACATCCTTGCTTCCCGTGCCCAGGTGGTTGTTCGTTCCCAGGGCGGCAACAATGCCGGCCATACCGTTGTCAGCGGCGGCCAGACGTATAAGCTGCATCTGGTGCCCTCCGGTATTCTGTATCCGGATACGATGTGCCTGATCGGTGCCGGTGTTGTGCTGGATCCGAAGGACTTCATCGGTGAGCTCGACGAGATGGAGCGCAGAGGCATCTCCACTGCCAACCTCAAGATTGATCCCCGTGCGCATGTGGTGATGCCGTGGCATATCACGCTTGACGGCCTGTCTGAGGCTTTCCGTGGCGGAAATGACATCGGCACGACCAAGCGTGGCATCGGCCCGACCTATATGGATAAATACGAGCGCTGCGGCATCCGTGTCTGCGATCTGATTGACCCGGTGCTGTTTGAGCAGAAGGCACGCTCGACCGGTGCGCTCAAGAACAAGATCATCACGGCCGTATATGGCGGTGAGGCACATGACCTCGATGCAGTGATTGCCGAGTACAAGGCTTATGGCGAGCGCCTGAAGCCCTATGTGGCGGATGTATCTGTGCTGACCTATGAGGCATATAAGGCCGGTAAGACCATCCTGTTTGAGGGTGCACAGGCGACACTGCTCGATATTGACTTCGGCACCTATCCGTTTGTGACCAGCTCGCATCCGCTGTCCGGCGGTGTGTGCGTAGGTACCGGCATCGGCCCGAAGATGATCGACAACATCATCGGCGTGGCGAAGGCTTACACGACCCGTGTCGGCAAGGGGCCGTTCCCGACGGAGCTGTTCAACGAGACAGGCGACACGATCCGCAACAAGGGCGGTGAGTTCGGTACCACGACCGGCCGTCCGAGAAGAACGGGCTGGTTTGATGCAGTGATTGTACGGCACTCCGTGAGAGTCAACGGCCTGGACGGTCTGGCGATCAACAAGCTGGATACGCTGTCCGGCATTGGCGATCTGAAGATCTGCATCGGTTATGAGAAGCCCGACGGCACGAAGCTGCACGACTTCCCGTCCTCTCTTGAGGAACTGGCGGAGTGCAGTCCGATCTATGAGGAATTTCCGGGCTTTGATGATGATATTTCCGGATGCCGCACATTTGAGGAGCTGCCGGAGACCTGCCGGAAGTACATCGAGCGCCTCGAAGAACTCTGTGAGTGCAAGGTCTGCATGGTCGGTGTCGGCCCTGACAGAGAGCAGCAGATCGAACGGCGCTGAGCCAGCGCCGGCAGACGCATGCCGGGGTTCGGCTATGGCGGCAGACCGGAACATGCGAACCGGGTGCGGTTGACAGCATGTGGTGCGTGCCTGTACCGGGAAGACGCATGCCGGGGTTCGGCTATGGCGGCAGACCGGAACATGCGAACCGGGCGCCGTTGACAGCATACGGTGCGTGCCAGTATCGGGCAGATGCATACCGGGGTTCGGCTATGGCGGCAGACCGGAACATGCGAACCGGGTGCGGTTGACAGCATACGGTGCGTGCCTGTACCGGGCAGACGGCCGGGGTTCACATTGAGAACAGACCCGGTTATGCGCAGAAGGCGCTGTTATGTGCAGAATCAAATCCCATAGATCCTAAAAAAGATGCTTTTCCCCCGCTTTGTGCTACAAAGCGGGCGGGAGTCCAGAGGGCAGCGCCCTCTGGCAGGGTACAGGGGCAGCGCCTCTGACAACATAGCGAATAAAAGAGGTGAACGATATGCCAGATCAGGACAATCTGCTTGGCGATACGCCGGAAACGTGGCAGGGCAATGATGAAAAGAAGGGCGCTCCGGTGCTGGATATGAGCGACCTGGAGGGTCTGCTCGGTGATACGCCTCAGACCTGGGGCGGCAATGAGCAGAAGCTTGGTGCACCGGTGCTGGAGGAGCAGATAGAGCTTGACAATCCCGGCCAGAGCTGGGAGGATCATAAGCTTGGAGCGCCGGTGCTGGATGAGGCGCCGGTATTGGACGAACCGGGCAGCTATACGCCAGAAGAAAAGCGGGGCGATGTGCAGCTTGAGGGCAGTATGGATGATCTGCTCGGCGGCGGTGACCCTGCGAATTATGATCCGGTAGCGGAGTTTGTGCAGCGGCTGCAATTTGATGAGGCACTGCTGGAGAAGTTCAGGACGCTTGATGCCGAGCAGCAGCAGCAGGTGACGGCAATGCGTGCGCAGCAGCTTGGTGTTCCTGCGCCGATGATTCCGAATGAACTGCGGCCGAAGCCGGCTGAGGCTCTGCCGGAGGCTGCGGATGTTGCACTCGAAGAAGCGCCGCAGACGGAGGAGTACAAGCCGACCTTTGAGGACGAGGATCTCAAGCGCATCAAGGAGGAATCCAAGAAGCCCCAGAAGTATACGCCGCCTCCTATGGAGCTGACGGAGGAGAAGAAAAAGGAAAACATCCGCATCATGAACGAACTGCGTGAGGAACGGGAGCGGGAACTGGCACATAAGGGCTTTATCCAGCTTATCATCCTGACGGTGGTCGGCGTGATCGGTGCGGTTGCGTTCTCGCTGTTCTTTTCGGGAGCGTTCGGACTGGGCTTCAAGGAGACGCTGGAGGATAACCGCTTCTTCTCCACGGTACAGGGAATTGCCCCGTATGTGGGCATTGTCATGGCGCTGGCAGCATTGCCGCTGGCGGCACCGGTTCCGCAGCTCAAGGGCTTTACAAAGCTGCTGTTTGTGCTTGGGTTCCTGCTGTCGCTGTTCCCTGGACTGCCGCTGCTGATTCAGAAGGATGGCCACATGGTCATCAATGCAATTCTGATTGCGCTGTCAATCGGCTGCTCGCTGGCTGTGGTGTTTATCATGTCCACAAGCGAGGGGATTAACCAGTATAATAAGCACGGCAATTCCTGAGACAGGCGGAATGCCGTCTGCACTCACCGGTGCGCCGGCACCAGAAAAAGGACTTTATCGGCAATCTGAAGAAAATTGCACTGAAGTGTGCAATTTTCTTCTTTTTTTCGGCATGTGTGAAAGGGCTTTGCCCGGAAAGGAGAATGCCATGCTGAAAGCAGATGGAAAGTATATCGACACGCTGCCGGTTCAACAGCTCCTCTCGCAGGAGGAAGCAAGAGTGGATCGCATCACAATCGAGGTGGACAGGTATTACGGGACGCATGATCTGGCGGATTTCCTGTTCGTGATGCGGGGAATTCTGCCCTCCGGCGGGGAGACAGAGGCGGTACTGGAAAAGGAAACGGACGAGGATGTCATCCGGCTGTGCTGGGAGGTGGGGCCGGGCTTCACGCAGGAGGCAGGCACTCTGGTGCTGGATCTCTTTGCGTACCGCTATGAGGAGGCGGCTGATCCCGATGAGGATCCGCCGGATTATCTGCTCCGGTACCAGCTTCCGCCGGTACAGGTGCGGGCGGTTCCGGTATGTTCTTCCTATGAGGGAGCCGGGGATGCTGTTTAGCATCCTGTAATCCACAGGCGGCACTTTTCCAAAAAGTGCCGCCTCGCCGTATGGCGCAAGGGGGTGCAAAGCCAACAACTTAGCAGAATAAAACCTGCGGGTGCAGGGCGGTCACCGCCCTGCCGGGGGAGGTTTAGGAGGGGCGAGTAGCCCCTCCTGAGTCGGCGTAAGCCGACAAAGAAGCCTAAGTCACAACGCTACATCTGCAAAAGCTGCACCACCAGCACGCCTGCCGCAACCAGCAGCTCTGCGGCTGCCACCACGATCACACCGATGTACAGCTTCTTCCGGGTGCTGCGTTTTGCCCGTTCCTGCTGCTTCTCGATGTCATCGAGCGTTTCGCCGTGCAGGAATGCCAGCACCTCACGGTAGGTCTGGATGTCGTTCTGTTCCTTGAACTGCTCCATCTTATGGAACGCCAGAAAGATCACGACCGCCAGCACTCCGGCAAGCATGCATCCGAGCAGCCTGCCGACCTCACCGCCGTACTCCACCAGAGCCGTTACGCCGAACATCAGCGCAAACAGGCTCCCAATGCCGAGCCAATGCAGCCGCTTCAGGGTCTTTGCATCCTCATTCTGTACCGTGTTTTTCATAATCTCCACATCTCCTTTGACAAGTTCGTCGAGTGAAACACCAAAGAGATCGCTCAGGATCAGCAGACTGTGTACATCGGGATAGCTCTTTTCCGTCTCCCAGTTGGAAACCGTCTGCCGGCTGACATAGGCCTTCTCTGCCAGTGTCTCCTGCGACCAGTTCTGTTCCGTCCGCAGCCGTTTGATCGTCTTACCAAGCTCCATCGTGTTCCCTCCTTTCTGCCGGGCTCTCCGGCTGATCTCATCATAGCAGATGTGGTGTGAAAATGCAACCAAAGCTCTTTGACATCCGACAAAAATCGTTGTCAAAGAGCTTTGACATCACATATCTGCGTCATTTCCAAGCTGAAACCTACCCGGCAGCAGCTCTCCGAGCGTGTGCACGCCGTCCGTCAGGATGACCCGCAGAGCCTCCCCGCCGAACTCCGCCAGAACCTGCCGGCATGCCCCGCAGGGCATACAGGGCGCATCCGGTGCATGCCCCTCCGGTGCCCCACAGATGGCAACGGCACGAATTTTCCGGTGCCCCTCCGAGACTGCCTTGACAACCGCCGTCCGTTCTGCGCAGATACATTCACCATAGGCAGCATTCTCGACATTGCAGCCTGTAAAGACCGTCCCGTCCTCTGTCAGGAGCGCTGCGCCGACCGCAAAATGCGAATACACGCAGTAGGCACGTTCCCGTGCCGCACGGGCTGCCTGCATCAGTGTTTCCTCCATAGGCTCCCCCTCCTCTTGCAATTTCACAGCAAGTGTGCTATAATGAAACAGGAGGCCGTGAAGCCTCCTGTTTTACGCATTACTTGGAAATGAGCGCCAGCGTATCTCTCGCGATCAGCAGCTCCTCATTGGTCGGAACGACCCATACCTGCACCTTGGAATCGGAGCGGGAAACCTTCTGGAGCTTGCCGTGGATGCCTGCATTGGTCACGGGGTCGATCTTGATGCCGAGGATATCCATATCCGTGCACACATCCTCACGCACGTCCGGTGCGTTCTCACCGATACCGCCGGTAAACAGCACTGCATCCAGACCGTTCATCGCAGCCGCAAAGGCACCGATGTACTTCTTGATCTGGTAAACGAGCATTTCCTTGGACAGCAGCGCTCTCTTGTTGCCCTGCTCCGCTGCAGCGGATACGTCACGGTTGTCCGAGCCGACGCCGGAAACGCCCAGGAAGCCGGACTTCTTGTTCATGTAGTCGCTCATCTCAGCCGGTGTGAAGCCGTGCTTCTCCATGACAAAGGTCACAGCAGACGGATCCACAGCGCCGGTTCTGGTGCCCATCAGCACGCCGTCGAGGGGCGTGAAGCCCATTGTGGTATCCACGGATCTGCCGCCGTCAATGGCAGTGATGGAGGAGCCGTTGCCGAGGTGGCAGGATACGATCTTGAGATCCTTGACATCCTTGCCCATTGCCTTGGCGAGCGCCTGGGATACGAAGCGGTGAGAGGTGCCGTGGAAGCCATACTTTCTGACATGCAGCTTCTCGTAATCCTCATACGGCAGACCGAACATGAATGCCTTCTCCGGCATGGTCTGGTGGAATGCCGTGTCGAATACGACTGCCTGCGGTACGGAAGCCGGCATGACGGACTTGCAGGCACGCAGTGCCAGCGCATGGGCATGGTTGTGAACCGGTGCCAGATCACGCAGCTCGTCGATCTTGTCGATGACCTCATCGGTCACGAGGGTTGTCTCGGAGAAGACCTCAGCGCCCTGCACGATACGGTGGCCGACAGCGGAGATCTCGCTCATGTCCTTGATGACAGCGGCATCGCCGGTGGTCAGTACCTCCACGAGCTTCATGAAAGCCTCGGTGTGGGTCGGGAATGCGCAGTCTGCATCATAGGTTCTTCCGTCAGCGGTCTTGTGGGAAACGTGGCCGTCGATACCGATGCGGTCGCAGTTACCCTTTGCCAGGACGCTCTCGTCCTCCATGTTCAGGAGCTGGTACTTCAGCGAGGAACTGCCTGCATTGACAACTAAAATCAGCATATGACTCTTCCTTTCGGTTTTGAAATAAATGGATGCCCCGCACAAGCCGGGCAGTCATTACTATTATAACCAATTATCCGGAAAATTGCAAGTGTTTTTTCAAACATTTTACAATTCCGGTAAAAAAGAATGGATTGCACGCCGTGCAGAAAGGAGCAAAACCATGAATAGGAAACCATTTCTTCCGCTTCTCCTCGTCCTCGCCCTGACGGGATGCAGCGCCGGGACGGAGAGCAGTACGCCTGCGGCAAACCCGGAGACCGAGCCGGTGACCACATCCGCAGCAGAGGAAACCTCCGGCCCGGAAACAGCCGGGACGGAACCGACAGACGCTCCGACCGAAGCGCCTACAGACGCTCCGACCGAGCCGCCCACAGAAGCCGCCGATCCGGAGGAGATTGCCTACCGCTTCCTCTCTGAGGAGCTGATCCCGGCAGATGGCCTGTCCGATCTCCAGCACTATCTTGCGATTGACTGGGAGTTGGCCTCCCCGACCTGCGGAGAGCTTGTGCCGCCGCAGTCCACCCAGGGCATCATCAGCGCAGCCGTGGAGGATTTCAGCGGTGACGGCGTACCGGAGCTGCTGACGGTTGTGTCGAGGGGCTATCGCATCGACCTGGATTTCTACACGATTGCAGATGACACCTGCCGCATGATCGGCAGCTATTCGATTGAGAGCAGCCAGAGCGTGAATATCACCCCGGAAATCAGCATCAAGAACGGCAAAGTGATCGTGGAGTACAGCTCCATGGCACTGCCCGGATGCAGCAGCTACGGCAATGCCTTCATCGCTCTTTCCGCCACGGATGGCGGCATCAACACGCTCTGTGAGCTTTCCGGCTTCCGTGTTCCCGGCTCTATGACGCTGAATGTAAACGGCTCCGTCAAGCTCGATGTGGCCGTGGATGAAATGGAGGATGACAACTCTCATCCGGATATTGAGCAGGCGGCCATGCAGTGCTTGCAGGATGCCGGTCTGGATCCGGTCAGCGTACAGGCAGGCTGGTCAGAGAGTATGGATCTGAGCTATGGCATTTACCCGCAGATCGAGGGAAAGACGAAACTCTTTGACACCACCTCTGATGAGGAGAGCAATGTCCGGTTCAATGACTATACCGGCCTGCGGGACAAGCTCGCACAGTGACCGCTGCCAGTATGCAGCAGAAAGGAGCAGGCCCATGAAAATGAAACCATTTCTTCCGCTTCTCCTCGCCCTCGCCCTGACGGGATGCAGCGCCGGGACGGAGCGCAGTACGCCGGATGCAGTGCCGGAGACTGTTCCCGTGGCCGATGTCACCGCCGGGGAGACTGCTGAGGTACCCGCTGTAACAGAAGCCCCCACAGAGAAGCCCACAGCCCCGCCCTCCGAAGCCATGCGTTATCTCCAGGATGCGCTCGTCCCCCTCTATGGCCTGTCCGAACTCACGCCCTACAGCCCGAAGCAGGCGCCGCCCGCATCCGCACTGGGCATCCTCAGCGCCGTGGAGCAGGACTTCACCGGCGACGGCACGCCCGATCTGCTCATCGTCCGGCAGGATGAAACAGCATGCCTCCTCGACCTTTACACACGCACCGGCGCAGACTATGATCTCGCTTACAGCTATACCTGCTGTTCGGCGGCAGATCAGCCCGCCGCACTGGTGCATCTCTCGCAGCAGGATGATCTGCTGCTTGTAAACGGCAGCGATGCCTTGCACAGGCGTTATGCTGTCCTCAGAGCCACAGACAGCGGTTTTGAAGAAACAGCCGTGCTCGGATATGCCCGCAGTGAAGACTACAGCAATGTCAGCTATACGATCAACGATGTGCCGCAGGAGCTTAAAATGGATCAGCCCGGTGTCGAGGATCGTCTGAGCCCGTTCGGAGAGCTTGTAGCGCATTCCTGTGATGCCCTGCGCAGCGGCGGTGTCCGCATCCCGGAAACCGAGGCGCTGACGGACATCAGCTATTCCTCTAACGCCATCCGCACTGTTTCCGGCATGATCCAGGAGCAGAAGGATATCTTCCGCCATGATTTATCTGATCGTTTCTCTGATGACAGTACCGCCTTCGGCATCGACTTCACCGGTCTGCCAAGAGAACAGGCGGCAGACTCGCCGGAGAAAATCGCCCGCCGCTTTCTGCGCACTGAGCTGATCCCGGCCTGGGGGCTGTCGGATCCCGGCGCCACCTATGATCTGGCGTGGCATGAGGACAGGGGCATCGAGCCGGAGCTGCCCCACGATGCACAGGGCATCGTCGGTGCCTTCGTGCAGGACTTTGGCGGCACACCGGTGCTCCTGACCATCCGTGCAGAGCGTACCACGCTCGTCCTCGACAGCTACCGCATCGGGGATAACACCTGCACCCCGCTCGCAAGCCGGACGCTTCCGGGCTGTGCCACCCGGATCTACCGGCAGGGCGACCTGCTGCTGGCCGATCACTTCAGGAACGGGACAAATTCCTACACGGCAGAGCTGACCGCCCTGCGCCTGACCGCCGACGGCCTGGAGGATGTGCTGCATATCGTCCAGTCCGATACACCCGGCAAGGAGACGCTCCTGATCGACGGCGCCGAGGTCATGACGGCGGCCGATGTGCTCGACCCGGACAGCGTGAAAGGCACTGTGCAGGCAGCGCTCGGCAAAGCCGGTATCCGCTGCGAGGACGTTTCTTATCTGATCGCAAGCGAGCTGCCCTATGAGGCTTCCTGTGATATGCTCGTATTCACGCTTTCCGATGAGGACAGCATCCTGACACTCGGCGGCTTCGGCGCCTACCGGGATGTCTGGCTGGAAGACAAAACCGGTCTGCGTGCATGGCTGCGCCGCAGGTAGCTCAACGAACAAAAAGAAGGAGAATCACAATGAAAGTCAGCGCCATCATCTGCGAATACAACCCCCTCCACAATGGCCATGTCTACCACATCGAGGAGACCCGCCGCAACGGAGCCACCCACATCGTCTGCATCCTGAGCAGCAATTTTGTCCAGCGCGGCGATGTATCGCTCCTGAGCAAATTTGACCGTGCACGCCTTGCCATCCAGGCGGGTGCGGATCTCGTGATCGAGCTGCCCACGCCCTTTTCCTGCGCCGCCGCCGAGGTCTATGCCTCCGGTGCCGTGTCCATCCTGAACCGGCTCGGCATTGTGGACGAGCTGAGCTTCGGCAGCTCCACGGGCAACATCGAGGACATCGCCCTCCTGACGGAAGCATCGCTCTCCACCACCAGGATCTACGGCGACCGCATCCGGGAACGTATGAAGCAGGGCGAATCCTACCCTGCCGCTGTCTGGGAGATTGTCCGGCAGCGCTACGGCAACCAGGTTGCCGGGAAGATGCACGACCCGAATAATCTCCTTGCGATTGAATATGTCAAGGCGATGCAGCGCCAGAAGGTGCAATTCAAGGCGTTCACCATTCCGAGAAAATGCGTGATGCATGACAGCCCCCTGACCGAGGAGCACTACGCCAGCGCCAGCTATATCCGGAAATCCGTCATGGAAGGCGAGCTGCGCTATGTGCATTACATGCCACGCTATGCCGCCCGCTATCTCTCTGACCGTATCGGTGAGGGCAGGGTGGCAACCTTCCGGCAGCTTGAGCGTGTGGCACTCTACCGCATGCGCACCATCACCGAGCAGGAGCTGCTGACGGTTCCGGATATGACCGAGCAGCTTGCCGGCCGGTTCTATGCGGCACGGAATGCCAACTCCCTGGAGGAGCTGCTCTCCCAGGTCAAAACAAGGTGCTATACGATGTCCCGCATCCGCCGGATTGTGATGTGTGCCCTCATCGGCCTGCGTAAGGAGGCGCTGCTGCTTGAACCGCCCTATGCAAGGGTGCTGGCGTTCAGTGACCGTGGCCGGGAGCTCATGGGCATTGCGCAGAAGAAGACTTCCATCCCCATCAATACCTCCCTTGCAAAGCTCCGGGATGAGGACCGTGCCTGTGAAGTGTTCGTGAAGATGGAGGAGCGTGCCTCCCATGTCTACGGCCTTGCACAGGGGACGATCTCGTCCGCCGAGGAGGATTTCCGTGCCCGCATTATCAAGGAGGACAGAGCATGACCATCCGCAGCGTAATCCTCGACATGGATGGCACCCTGCTCGACTCCATGCCCATCTGGCACGAGATTGACATACGGTTTTTTGAGGAAAACGGTCTGACCTATCCGGAAGGATTATCCGAGCAGGTCAATAAGATGTCGATGGAGGAATGGGCGGAGTTCTTTGTCCGTGAATTTGATATCGCCCATCATACGCCGGAAAGTGTCATCCGGCGCATCGAGGAGATGGCAGCGGAATACTACACGGAGCGCATCCCGCTCAAGCCCTTTGTCACGGAATTTCTGGATTATCTCGATGCTAAGGCAATTCCCTACGGCGTTGCCACGGCAACCTACCGCAGCTCAGCAAGTGCCGCCTTGCAGCGGCTCGGTGTTTTGCAGCGGATGCGGTTTCTCCTCACCGCCGAGGATGTCCCCGGCGGCAAGACAACGCCTGCGATGTACCGGCGTGCCGCATCTCTGCTCGGCACCGCCCCCGCCGATACGCTTATTGTCGAGGATGCGCTCCACTGCGTCCGGATGGCTGTGCAATGCGGTTTTCCGGTCGCTGCCGTCCACGATGCGAGCTGCCCGCCGGCGGAATGGGCAGAGATCTGCCGCCTTACGCCGCTGCATGGGGAAAATCTGCGGGAGATTTTGTTGAATCTGTAGAGAAAACCAGGCGGCACTTATGAAAAGTGCCGTTTTTGGGAACATCCCGCCCGTTTTTCCTTGACGGAATAGGAAAAATCCGGTATAATGAAAATGATATTTCCCCGAAAGGAGGCACCCCCAATGGGTTCCGTCAAAATCATCATTCTCTGCACCATTATCGCCTATCTGGTGCTGATGGTCGTCATCGGCTTCATCTATTCCAAGAGGAATGACAATGCCGGTGATTTCTACTTAGGCGGCCGTACACTCGGCCCGATTGTCACCGCCATGAGCGCTGAGGCATCCGACATGTCAAGCTACCTGATCATGGGTCTGCCCGGACTTGCCTATTTTTCCGGTGCATCGGAGGTGAGCTGGACAATCATCGGCCTGTTCATCGGCACCTACCTCAACTGGCTCTTTGTTGCAAAGCGGCTGCGCATTTACTCCCAGAAGACCGGCTCGATCACGATTCCGGATTTCTTCTCTGACCGCTACCGTGACAACAAGCATGTCCTGCTTGGCATTTCCGCACTCATTATCCTGATCTTTTTCATTCCCTACACCGGCTCCGGCTTCTCTGCCTGCGGCAAGCTGTTCAATACGCTGTTCGGGCTGGAGTATCACACGGCCATGATTATCAGTGCGGTCATCATCATTGCCTATACCAGCCTGGGCGGCTTCCTTGCCGCCAGCACGACTGACCTCATCCAGAGCATCGTCATGACACTGGCGCTTGTTGTTCTGGTCAGCTATGGCGTCGTGCATGCAGGCGGTGTGCAGAATGTCATTGACAATGCACAGTCCATGTCGGGGTATTTCTCGCTGACATCCGGTTACAACGAAGAAACCGGCCAGAGCACGCCCTTTGGCTTCTTCCCGATTGTTTCAACGCTGGCATGGGGCCTTGGCTATTTCGGTATGCCGCATATCCTGCTGCGCTTCATGGCAATCCGCAACAAGGATGAGGTGCGTATCTCCCGCCGCATTGCTTCTATCTGGGTGATTATTTCCATGTTTGTGGCAATGTGCATCGGCTTTATCGGGCGTGCACTCTCTGCAAACGGCACACTCCGTATCTTCCACGGCAATTCTGATGCAGAAACACTCGTTGTGGAGCTTGCGAACAAGATGAGTGAGCATGGGTTCCTGCTGATTCTGGCTGCCGGTCTGATCTTCTCCGGTATCCTTGCGTGCACGATGTCTACTTCTGACTCGCAGCTTCTTGCGGCAGCTTCTGCCATGTCCGAAAATATCATCGGCGGTGTTTTCGGAAAGAAGCTCAATGATAAGCACTCGATGCTGACGGCTCGTATTGTCTGCATTGCAATTGCGGTGCTCGGCGTTGTGATTGCCTGGGATCAGAACAGCTCGGTATTCCGGGTGGTTTCCTTTGCGTGGGCCGGATTCGGTGCAACCTTCGGGCCGGTCATGCTGACGGCGCTGTTCTGGAAGCGTTCCAACGAGTACGGTGCCATTGCCGGTATGATTGCCGGCGGCGTGACGGTGTTTGTCTGGAAGTTCCTTGTCCGTCCGATCAATGATGCGCTGAATATCTATGAGCTTCTCCCGGCATTTGTGGTTGCCATGATTGCCATTGTGATCGGCTCGCTGGTAACGGCAGCGCCCGATCAGGAAATGATCGAGGAGTTCGACAGCGTCCGTGAGGAAGCACATTCGTAAATACCGCCCGCAGCCCCTCTTGTCCGGAGAGAGGGGCTGCGGGCTTTATTCGTCCTTCTGATAGGCACGGCAGATCTCCGCAGGGGCGCCCTCTGCACGGACGCTGCCGTCCTGGAGCCAGATGCACCGGTCGCAGACAGCCGCAAGCTGGGCGGTGTCATGGGAAACAAGCAGAATGGCTGTGCCGCTGCGGCGGATCTCTTGCAGACGGGCAAAGCACTTTTCCTGAAAGGCGGCATCTCCGACGGCCAGGATCTCGTCAATGAGCAGAATGTCCGAACCGACATGCACGGCAACCGAGAATGCAAGACGCATATACATCCCTGAAGAATACGTCCGCACCGGCTCGTGGATGCGGCTGCCAAGCTCCGAAAAGCGGATGATGTCGTCCAGACGGCGGTTGGTTTCGGCTCTCGTCAGACCGAATACGGCGGCGTTGGTGCGGATGTTCTCGATGCCTGTGAGGTCGGGGTGAAAGCCTGCGCCAAGCTCCAGAAGCGCAGAAACACGGCCGTTGACTGTGATGGTGCCCGCATCCGGGCAGAGGATGCCGCTGACGAGCTTCAGGACGGTGCTCTTGCCGCAGCCGTTGCGCCCGACGAGTCCGACCGCTTCGCCGGGACGTACCCGGAGGCTGAGATTTTGCAGCACGGTGCGGCACCCGGCAGGACGGCGGCGGAGCAGAAGGAGATCCCGGAGCTGTGCGCCGCCCCCGGACTGCGTGCGGAAGGACTTGCTGACCTGATGCAGCGAAATAGCGTACTCCATTACAGCACCTCCGCAAAGCGGCGTTCGAGGCGTGCAAACACGCACCAGCCAAGCAGCAGCACGGTGACACCCTGCACGGCGGCATACAGGAGCGCTGAGGGCGGGGGAAGCGTACCGCCGCAGAGCATGTCCCGGTAACAGCCGATCAGGGCAGTCATGGGATTGAGTTGCAGCAGCGGGCGGAACCGTGCCGGAATCATGGAGATGTCATATACAACCGGGGTGAGATACATCCAGAGCATGGAAAGAATGCCGAGGATGTGCTCCAAATCCCGGAAATAGACGGTGACAGAGGAAACCAGAAGCGAGATGCCGAGGGCGAGCAGGAATTCCGACAGCATGACCGCCGGCAGAAGCAGCAGCGTGCCGGGATGCAGGCGCACACCGGATGCAGACGATGCGGCAAGGACAATCAGGAAGCACAGGAGCATGTTGATGAAGCTCCCTGTGACATAGGCGGCAGGGAGGACGGCCCGTGGGAACCAGATTTTCCGGACGAGCTCCTTTTCGGCAAGGACACAGCCGGCGCCGCCGGTCAGCGAGGCGGAAAAGAACAGCCACGGAATGAGCGCTGTGAACAGAGAGAGCGCATAGTGCTCGGCCGGTGCTTTCAGGATGTGTGAGAAAATGAACGTATAGACGCCGAGCTGTAGAAGCGGGCTTGCAAATGTCCAGAGAAAGCCGAGAGCGCTGCCCTTATAGCGGCTGCGGAGATTGCGCTGTACGAGACAGCGGATCATCTCACGGTAGGCATAGAGGGCACGGAGCTGTGCAAACATGGCGGAACACTTCCTTTGCGTTTTTCGTAATCTGTAATAGTATGCCCCGAAAATCATAAAAAAAGCAGACAACCTCCGGAACGGAGGCCTGTAAAAAACAATTTTTGCAGGGTTCGGGGCGGCAGCCCCGATCAGGGTGCAGGGGCGAAGCCCCCGCAATATAGCCTCCCCTATCGGGGAAGGTGCCGCCGAATGGCGGCGGAGGGGGCGCTCTACGGTGCGCCGGCACCAGAAAAATGGTTTTGCTGACCCGAAAAAAGCAGACAACCTCCGGAACGGAGGCCTGTAAAAAACAATTTTTGCAGGGTTCGGGGCGGCA
>JAFXOO010000143.1 GCA_017528675.1 Oscillospiraceae bacterium
AAGAGCTGAAGGAACAGGCGAAAACCGCCGATGAGCAGCTTTCTAAAGGTGAGATCTCGCAGGAGAAGTATGATGCTTTGCAGCGTGAGATCAAGGAAACCACCGATGAACTGACATCTCTGAAACAGCAGGCAAAGGATGTGTCCGATGAGTTCGGCAATCCAATCAGCCCGGAGCAGTACGATGCACTCCAGCGTGAGATCATCGAGACCGAGCAGGAGCTTCAGAACCTGCAAACAGAGGCAAGCAAATCCCAAGAGGCTCTGGTAAAGATCGGTCAGGCGGGAGAAACACTTGAAAAGGTCGGCGGCAAAATTGCCGATGTGGGAGAAACACTCACCACTCATGTGACTGTGCCTGTTCTCGCCGCCGGAACTGCCGCTGTCAAAACGGCATCGGATTTTGATACTGCCATGTCCAAAGTTGCTGCGGTATCGGGTGCGACCGGTGACGAACTGCAAGACCTGAGAGACAAAGCCCGTGAGATGGGGGCAAAGACAAAATTTTCCGCATCTGAAGCCGCAGAAGCCATGAATTATATGGCGATGGCTGGTTGGAAAACGGGAGATATGCTTGACGGTATTGAGGGCATTATGAACCTTGCTGCCGCATCCGGCGAAGACCTCGCAACCACATCAGATATTGTCACGGACGCTCTGACAGCATTTGGCTTAACTGCTGCGGACAGCGGACACTTCGCTGATGTACTGGCCGCTGCATCTTCCAACGCCAATACCAATGTGTCCATGATGGGTGAAACCTTCAAATACTGTGCGCCTGTTGCAGGTGCTTTAGGATTCTCCTGCGAGGACACTGCCGAGGCGATCGGTCTCATGGCGAACAGCGGTATCAAGGGTTCACAGGCTGGTACAGCACTCCGTTCTATGATGAATGCGCTTGCCGGAGAGGTCAAATTTTGCGGTAAGGAAATCGGTGAGGTTGAAATTGCTACCACAAATGCTGACGGCTCGATGCGTGACCTCAACGATATCCTTGCGGACTGCCGTGTGGCATTCTCACAGATGTCTGAATCGGAACAAGCATCAGCGGCACAGGCACTTGTCGGCAAAAATGCAATGTCCGGCTTCCTTGCTGTCATGAATGCAGCACCATCGGATATTGAGAAACTGAACAATGCGATCAGCACTTGTTCCGATGAAGTTGACGGCTACAACGGCGTGACCGAAAAAATGGCTGCCGTCATGCAGGACAACCTCGGCGGTCAGCTTACCATTCTAAAATCGCAGCTTGAGGAGCTTGCTATCAGTTTCGGCGAAATTCTCATGCCTGCGATCCGCGCCATCGTCACTAAAATTCAGGCACTTGTGGACAAGCTGAATCAGATGGATCCGGCTACAAAAGAAATGATCGTCAAGATCGCACTCGTAGCGGCGGCACTGGGACCGCTTTTAGTCGTTGTCGGCAAAACAATGGTCACAGTCGGCAAGCTCATGCAGTTTATCTCCAATCTTCCGACTATCATCGCCGGTGCAAAAGCGGCATTCAGTTCATTTGGTGCTGCTATCGGCGGTATCTCTGCGCCTGTGGTCGCTGTCATTGCGGCCATTGCCGCTTTGGTGGCGGCTTTCGTGCATCTATGGAAAAACAATGAGGAGTTCCGCAACAAGATCACTGCGATCTGGGAACAGATCAAGGGAATTTTCTCCGGTTTCTGTCAGGGAATTGTTGACCGTCTCAATGCCTTGGGCTTCGATTTTGAGAACATCGGCGAGGTCATCAAGGCAGTATGGGAAGGTTTATGCAATTTCCTCGCACCGATCTTTGAAGGCGTATTTCAGCAGATTGCTAACATTTTCAAGGCGGTCACAGATATTCTGCTGAATGTGCTTGACATTTTTATCGGCATCTTTACCGGCGACTGGGACAAGGTCTGGAACGGAATCAAGGGCATTTTTGTAGCGGTGTGGAATTTCCTGAAAGACACGCTGCAAAACTATATGAATGTGCTGTGTAACATTTTCGGCACAAGCCTTGATGAAGTGAAAGCGTTCTGGGTTAATGTCTGGACTGCGATCAAGAACTTTTTCGTCAATCTCTGGAA
>JAFXOO010000144.1 GCA_017528675.1 Oscillospiraceae bacterium
AGTGCATCTTCGCTGATATTCTGCCCTGCATAGCCAAAAAAATCGACAAATTTCGGATGTCTGTCTCGGAATTCCTCCATCAGCGGCCGGAGCCGCATGATTTCTTTTGGATTCATGTTGATTACCTCACTTTTGATTTGATAGTTCTATTATACCACATCTATCCTGAAAAAGCAATCACAAAACTGCATCCACTGCCGGGGATGGGCTGGATTGCGGGAAGCAGTGCCCTGCGATTTTGCTTTCTGACAGACGAGCGCCTCCCGTCCGGAGCGGGAGGCGCTGCGGTTATGATTGCAGGATGCAGAAATCCGTGACCAGAACCTGACCTTCTTCGAGGGTGACTTCCTCGGCTTCTCCACTCATGCCGATATAGCCCTCATCCAGGATTTGTGTTGCAGACGTATCACTCGGAATGCGGTCATAGACCCAGAACATCCCGGAATACTGGTTGTCTACAGCCACAACAGAATAAGTGCCCGGCTTCACATCCTTGCCGACAAGGAACATGCCGCTTTTCCAGAACGGATCCGGGTCAAAGGCATCCTCTGTCACGAGCGTTGCAAAGGAAAATTCCAGGCTCTGTCCGTCCTCCACCTCCACATAGGCGGTGTTCTTGATCCAGCCGCCGCCGATTTTTCGGGATTCGGTCATTGTATAGGTGGAATAGACGGCATAGTGAAAATCTCCGTATCTCATGCCGTCATCGCCGGAGATATTATAATCATCCGAGATCAGGAGATACCGCCCCGGCGGAAGATCCTCCCCCACCTTGTAGGCTCCGGCTTTGAGCCCTCCGAAGGAATCGGCATCCTCGTGGCCGCCTTTTTCGTGCTCCGCATCTGCCTTCCTTTGCTTTTCCTTGGCATGCCGGCTCTCCTCACGCTCCCGCACATCATCAGGGAGCGAGAATGTTCCGGTAGAAGCGTCCCCACGGTGCTGCGGCTTCACGCCGCTATCCCCCATGATGAGCTTCGGTATCAGCATGGAGGCAGACATCACGGCCAGCACCACCGTGCCAGCTATGGCAAGCGCAGCATACAGCGCAACCGGTTCTTTGGAAGCCGGGGCCGTTCCCGGAACAGATACCTCTACCGCTGCCGCTGCTGCGGCCTCCGGCGCAGGTGCTTCAGGCGCTTCCGCTGCCTCTGCGGACGGCTTTTCCAGAACTACCCTGCCGCATTCCGGGCAGTGATCGCCTTCATATTCTGTTTGGCATTTCGGACAGATCATATGCAGCTCCTTTCCACCTCACCAGCGCCATGCGGCGAAGGGATTCATGTTTTTTTTCGGTTCATCAGGATGCTCCGCCGCACGGCGCACACGCACCTCGAAAACCGTTGCAATCGCAATTAGCAGAGCGCCCGCCAGGAACAGGTAGATGCCCCAGTGCAGCGATGTCCAGAACGACCATGTCAGGCGTACCGTCATGACAACGAGCACCGCAAAGCCAAGCGTGAACCAGCGAAGCTGTCTGACAAAGAAGCTGCCCGCCAGAACCGCAAAGCTGAATACCACAAGTATAATCGCATCTGCCACATTGCCGAAATTCATGCTCGACAGCAGCAGACAGAACATCGTCAGGCAGTACATCACAAATCTGCCCACATGCACACCGTTGCGGAGCTGCTTCGGCAGAATGAACAGCAGCGAGAACAGGAACAGATGCAGCGGCAGCAGATACAGCAATAGCTGCGGCGTGCGCACCTCCCAGTTGTGCCAGAGCACGAACAGGCCGAACGGATCCTCCCAGTTGTGGACGAGAATCGTAATGCAGAAGAACAGTGATGTCAGAAGTGCCGGAATACGCCATTGCTTCAGGCGGCCCATGTACAGCATAGAATACAGCGTCAGGAACAGGAACAGCAGCAGCCAGGAATGCCGGTCTGTCATGAAGGCTGCGCCGAATACCGGCATGACTGCCGCCAGCAGCGGCCAGTCCATGCGGAAGCTCTTGTCCTTTGCCGTGCAGAAGCCCTCCGGCACGAGGAAACGGCCTGTCAGTGCCAGTGCTCCCATCAGCAGCGCAAAGCCCAGAATCCGGAATACGATGCTCCAGGTTTCACCATGCGGCATACCGAGGGTTGTCAGGCGCTCAGCGCTGAGCTCTGCAAGCATGTGATGTACTGTAGCATACACCATGAGAAGATGCGGAACGACAACCGCATTGACCTTTCTGCGGGTATAGACAAACACG
>JAFXOO010000145.1 GCA_017528675.1 Oscillospiraceae bacterium
GGCGGCTTAGCAATGCAGCTGCGATAGAGTTTGGGAACGGTCACTATCAGTATGCCCCAAAAATGCAGAAAAAAGCATACAAGCTCCCATTGGGAGCCTGTATGCCTGTGAAAATAATAAGGAGTGATAAGGGAATAAGCAGATACAATCTGTGCGGGACGGATCATTTGCCGAGCAGCCATTCGTACATGCCTTCGTACTGTCTGGCGGAACTGCTCCAGGAGAAATCCATCTCCATACCCCGCTTGACCATTGCATCCCACTCGGGACGGTGGTCGAAGAATACCGACTTAGCGTAGTTGACGGTATTGAGAAAATCATTTGCGTTGAACGGCCCGAAGGTAAAGCCTGTGCCGGTCTGCTCGTATTCGTTGTAGGCCTCGACCGTGTCACGCAGACCGCCGGTCTCACGGACAAGCGGCACGGAGCCGTAGCGCAGCGCCATGAGCTGCGTCAGGCCGCACGGCTCAAACCGGGACGGCACGAGCATCATATCGGCTGCGGCGTAGAGCTTGCGGGCAAGCTGGTCGTTGTAGCAGATGTTGGCAGAGCATCTGTCCGGATAGCGGCCGGCGAAATAGCGGAACATGTTCTCATAGCCCGGTTCACCGGTGCCGATGACAACGAACTGTGTGTTCTCGTCAAGGAACCGTTCAAAGACTTCACCAAGCAGGTTAAGCCCCTTCTGATCGGTCAGCCGGGAGATGATGCCGATGAGCATGATGCGGGGATCCTGCGGCAGACCAAGCTCCTCCTGGAGCTGACGCTTGTTCTCGGCCTTGCCCTTGACGAAATCGTTGACATCGTAATTCCAGAAGATCTTCTTGTCAGTCTTCGGATTGAAGGCGTCGTAGTCGATGCCGTTGACAATACCACGGAGCGATGCGGAGCGTGCAGAGAGCAGCCCGCCGAGATGCTCGCCGTATTCGGGCGTCTTGATCTCCTCGGCATAGGTCTCGGATACGGTGGTGATATAATCCGCATACACCAGACCGCCCTTGAGCATGTTCGCATCCCGGTGGAATTCGAGCTTGTCCGGCGTGAACATATAATCCGGCAGGCCGGTGTTGTACTGGAAGGTCTTGATGTCCCAGACACCCTGGAAGCGCAGGTTGTGGATGGTCATGATGGACTTTACACCCTGATAGAACGGGTGCGTTGCAAAGGTCGAATGCAGCAGCACCGGAATCAGACCGGTCTGCCAGTCGTGGCAGTGGATGATTTCCGGGTGGAAGCCGATGACTGGCATCATCGCCAGCACTGCCTTGCAGAAAAATGTGAAACGCTCGATATCCCACCGCAGATCGGAACTGTAGGGAGATTCGCCGTTGAAATAGAACTCGTTGTCTACAAAGTAGAACTTGATGCCGTCAAATTCGTACTCCATGATGCCGACATGCTCCTGGCGGCCGGCATAGTCCATATAGAAATGATGGCGGTAGTGGAAGAAGTTGCGGTATCTTCCCGGAATACAGGTGTAATACGGAATGATGACACGGACGTCAAAACGTTCCTTATCGAGATTCTTGGGCAGTGCGCCGACAACATCGGCCAGTCCGCCGGTCTTGACGAATGGTACGCATTCGGAAGCTGCAAATAAAATGTTGGTCAATGCATATCCCTCCTTTGGATTAGTGCTATGTTTATTATACTCCATTTTTACGATATAGTCAAGAGACTTTACACATTTTTCATAATTCTTTGGTAGTTTCGACAAATACAGCGAAATAGCTCCGTGCAGGAATCATAAAATTAAAAAATACCTGGGCGTGAATAATTTGGCCGGGACGGGCGATACTCAGATTACAGGAAAGCCGTAATCCCGTGAAATTGCGCAGCTTTGCGGGGAATATGCACTCTTTATCTAAAAAAGTAATGAAGGGGACTGGTTTTATTGTTATAAATGCGGAAATTTCGGAATAAACATTGACGAATAGTGGATTATCCTGTATAATGAATGTGTTGGAAATAAACTGCAATGGGACGCATACTATGCGGCGCATGAAGCAAGAAAGGTGATTAACATGACATATCAGGAACTGGTAAAAAAGGTACAGGCTGCACAGCCTAAGGCAGATGCTTCCAAGGTTGAGGGTCATATCGCTGTACAGGTTAATGTGACCGGCGATGCTGAGGGCGCTTTCTACATGGAGATCGCAGAGCGTCTGCTCTATGTGGAGCCCTATGATTATAATGACCGTGATGCACTGATGACTGCTGACGGCGCTGATGTGCTGGCA
>JAFXOO010000146.1 GCA_017528675.1 Oscillospiraceae bacterium
ATGCGCATGCTTCCGGTTTCCCGGTCAACCGGAAGGCACTGGAGAAAGCACTTGCGGATGACACCATCCCGCATGACGAGCACCACACAGCGAGCCTGCAAATGGACGGTGTGGAAGTGGAATACGGCGAAGCGACACAGGAGGAGCTGGCGTTTTTCAAAAGCTACCTCGACAGCCTGCACACCAGTATTCTGAATGACACGACCATCACGGTGATCGTGCAGGAGGAAGCCGGGAAGTTCTTCGCCGGGGACTGCACGGCAGAGAGCGCTGCTGCCGCCATTCAGGGGCGTGTGAGCCTGTATCTTTCGGAGCAATCCTAATGCACAGCCTGCCGGGATTTGCCAGGCAGAAAGCGCAGCAGGGCGGCGGCCGCCCTGCACCCGCATTTTTTTGTATTTTTGACAGTCAGTGCGCATTGATAGCTATTCTGACACCTGCGGGTGTTCTGACAAAGTGCGCCGTCAATCCGGCGCTCTTGACAGACACTCTGCTATGTGCTATACTGAAAAAAATACAGAAAGGAGCTTCCTTATGGCTCATGAAATCCATGCCTTCAGCCTGCTTGCACCGGAGGGCGCAAAGCCCTGTACACCGCTTGGTGATACAGCCGTCAATGACCTGTCACTGGAATATCTCAGCCGGAAGATGTCGCAGAATGACACCGAACAGGCGGTGCTGCTAAGCATGCTGCGGGCAATGCCGTCAGATGCGGCAACGGTTGCCTACCGGCAGGCTGTTTACCGTGATCTGCGGGAGGAGCCGGCATTTTGCGGCAAGCTCATGGAGATTTTTGATGCGATGCAGTTCGGGGCGATTGATGACAGCTATGCCAATTACAGCAATTCGAGCATCCTCCAGCTCATTGACCGGGTACGAACGCTTGACCAGTACTGCACGGCAATCAGCGGCATCCGGGAGCTGCTGCAAGGCAAACAGTTCCGCTCCGCAGCCATGCAGCAGTTTTCGGAATACATCACCTCAATTTACGAGAGCAGCGGCTTTTCAAAGCTGACCGAGGACATCCTTGTGCTCGGAGATGATATTCTCGGCATAAAGAGCATGACGCTCGGCATCAATTTCGACCACAATTTCACCCCGAAAGAAGCCGGCATCCTCTCACTGAACACCTATGAATTCGGGGAAAAGGGCTTCCTGGAGAAGTTCCTGCAATTCCACCGGAAGCATCATCCGGAGGATAAGGATTTACAGCAGTTCACGATGCTCACACATGCAAAGCCTGCGGAGGCGAAGGAAAATCTGCTGATGAACAATCTCTGCCGGCTGATCGAGGAGATGCTTCCGTCCGTGACGGTCAGACTTCGCCGTGCGCTCAAACGGTATACGGATATGAGCGGCATCATGCTGGCAAGGCTTGGTAATGAGCTGCTGTTCTATACCCGTTTCGTGGAGCTGGAGGAGCGGCTGACACAGGCAGGCTATGCATGTGCCATTCCGGATTGCACAGCGAATGATACGCTGCTGCGTGGGTTCTACAATATCAAGCTGGCACTGTGCAGGCTGGACGGCATCGTGGAAAACGAGATTGTGTGCAACACGCTGCGCTTCACACAGGAGCGTCCTGTGATGATTCTGACCGGCCCGAACCAGGGCGGAAAGACCGTTTTTACGCAGGGCATCGGGCTGGCGTTTCTGCTGGCGCAGCATGGCGTATTTGCGCCGTGCAGTGAGGGACGGCTCCGGCTTTGTGACGGGATTTTCACGCATTTTCCGGCAGATGAGAACCGCACTGTCTCGTTCGGCAGGCTTGGCGAGGAGGCAGTGCGCTTCCGTGAGATCTGTGCTGCGGCAACGAGAGACAGCCTGCTGCTGTTCAACGAATCCTTTGCCACGACAAGCCACACGGAATCCCTGTATATTGCGAAAAACGCACTGCAATACCTCTGTCTGCTCGGTGCAAGGACATGCTTCAACACCCACATGCATGAGCTTGGTGCCGATACAGATTCCCTGCGGCCGGAGGGCGCATCCTGCGGGGCTGTGAGCGTTGTCATGGGCAAGCGTGGGACACCGGATGCCTATGTGGTGCATGAGGGCGTTCCGGACGGGCTGAGCGATGCAAAAGCGATTGCGGAGCAGTATGGCATCACCTTCTCCCAGTTATGCAGCAACGGGACTGCCCCGCCCGCTTGACACCAGGCGGATATGGGTGTATAATGTAGAAAAATGATGTTTTGGGGAGGATCAAAGGGATGGACTTTATCAGCCGTTTTCATATTATTGAGATCTGGATTATCCTGTGGACAGTGACGACAGCGTTTTTCTTCTACCGATGCTTTGCAGTATCCAAGACGCTCCGGGATGTGCTGCAACCACGCAGCCGCAGAGCCAATCCTGATGCACTGAAGAAGGATGCACCTGAAACACCGGATGATGTACGAAAACTTGAGGATACGATTGTAATGCAGCGTGACCGCATGAATATGTGGTACTCGCTTGCGGCGAATTTTACCACGGCGCTGCCGCTGTGGGGTATGTTCGGCACGGTTATGTCACTGATCGGACTTGCAGGAAATCTGGACGGGACGGAAATGCCTGTCGATCAGTTCTTCACAGCACTGTATACCACGGCACTGGGCATTGTTTTCGGAATCGGCGGCAAGGTCGCTGACTCCTTCCTTTCCGTCAAGGTCGTTGCCAACAACAAGGAGACTGACACGCTTCTGGAGCGCAACAGCCAGCGTCAGGATGCACAGGAGAAAGCTGTATGAAGATCAGAGAAATCATCCTCGACTTCACTTCCCTCCTGGACGTCATTATGATTATCCTGTTCTTCTTCATCCTCAATTACCGCCAGCAGATGCAGACCCGTGTGGAGCAGGCGGAGCAGAACGCCGCTGCGGCTGTGGCAGCGGCAGATGCGCAGATGGAGGAGGCAGATGCACTTCAGCTTGAGGCAGAGGCAGCGCTTGCGGCGATGGACAGCTCCGCACAGGCGGACAACACCAGAGCGCTGCTCGAATTCAGCAGAGGGGAAAATGTGAACATCTGCCTTGTGACCGGCGAGGAGGGCTGGCGGCTTGATGTGTACAGAGCCGGAGCCCGTATCGGTTCCGTTACCGACCGCAGGAGCCAGAAAATCGGGCTGGAGCTGAACCGGATTTTTGCAGCGGCAGGCTATGCGCCGGACGGCGTGATTCTATGTGTATTCAGCTATGATTCGACACAACCGGGCACACGCACAGCGTATGAGACTGTGACTGAGGCCTTCGGGCAGATCAAAACGGGCAACCGGCATTTCTATTACACTGAGCTGGACGGCGCCCTGACCGGCGCAGAAGGAGAATGAGCATGTACAAGGTGAAAGGATATGCTGCAAATCCTGTAGCGATCATCATCGGCGCAGCGGTATGTGTGGTTGCCGGAGTGGCCATCGGCGCTTACGGCATGTATGCCTACATGTCCGCACACCAGGGCGGCCTGGGGGATGGCGAGGAGCTGGCACCGTTTGAGGAATCCGTCGGGGAAGTGCCGTCCGAGAGCATCCCGCTTGTCACTGAGCCACCGACTGAGGCGATGACACAGCCTTCCACACAGGCAATTACCTCTGTGGAAATCGTGGTGGCGGGGAATGGCTATCTCTATGCGGACAAGCCCGTCACACTCGACGGGATTCTCGGTATCCTACAGGTGATGAAAACGGACATGCCGGTCAAGGTGACGGATGAAAATGCCTCACTTGCGGCATACCGGGCACTGATTGACCTGCTGAAGGAGCAGAATGTGGCGTATATTGAAGCGGTAAAATAATGCAGAGAATCCCCGTTTCCGGTAGTACGGCTGCCGGAAACGGGGATTCTGTGCTGCTGCTTTGCGAAGCAGTTCATGCTGCATGAGCGCCAGGTCAAGGACATCGGGCACGCCGTCCTCGTTCGTAATGATTTCTTTCCGTCTTTTGCAAAACTGGAAGCCTGCCCGTTCCGTTTCCGGAGCGGGCACTTTTCCCGTCACAGAACCACGCTGATACCGAAACGCTCCATCCAGTAATCAAGCTGGACAAAGTAGGCAATTGTCTGCGGGCGGGTCATAAGCTGACCGTACCACTGGACATTGTCGTCCCCCTCCAGCAGCCGCATCAGCGCTTCCCTCGTCACGATTTGCAGCACCGGTGCCTCCGGATTTTGCAGACGCTTTTGCAGCATTTCCGTAACTGCCGCCAGATAGGCCGGATGATGGGTTTTGGGATAGGGGCTCTTTTTCCGCCAGAGTACCTCCTCCGGCAGATAGTCCCGCATTGCCTCCCGGAGCAGTCCCTTTTCATAGCCCCGGTATTCCTTGAATTCCCACGGCACATTGTAGAGATACTGCGCAATCCGGTAGTCGCAGAACGGCACCCGGACTTCAAGGGCGCTGTACATGCTCATCCGGTCCTTGCGGTCAAGGAGTGTCTGCATGAACCAGTCGGTATTCAGCCGCAGCATTTCCCGCATGCGCCGCTCTGTGGGGGAGTCTCCCGGCAGCACTGCCGTGCGGGCAAGTGTCGCCTGATAGGCTGCATCCACATCCCTGCGCTCCCGCAGAAGCTCTGCAATTTCCGGCCGTGCAAACTCCATGCGGTAGGCGGTGCTCTGCGACCAGGGGAAGCCCCAGGCTGCCCGGATTTCCGGATCCCGGTACCACGGATAGCCGCCGAACAGCTCATCCGCACATTCCCCCGAAAGTGCCACCGTCACATGCTCCCGGATCTCCCTGCAAAACAGCAGCAGGGAGGCATCCACATCTGCCATTCCGGGCAGTCCCCTTGCATCCACTGCTGCATAGAGCGCTTGCGCAAGCGCAGGCGTGTCGATCACCGTCCAGTGGTGCTCCGCATGGAGCGCCTCCTGCATACAGCGGATATAGGCAGGGTCAGAATTCGGCTGGAACCTGCTCTTTCTGAAGTATTTGTCATTGTCCCGGTAATCGACCGAGAAGGTGTGCAGCGGTGTGCCGTTCCTGGCAAATTCCCGTGCTGCCACCGCCGAGATCAGGCTCGAATCCAGTCCGCCTGAAAGGAAGGTGCCGAGCGGTACATCCGACACAAGCTGACGCCGGATTGCATCGGTCACAAGATACCGCACATGCTCGGCAGTCTGTGCAAAATTATCCGGATGCTCCGCCGCTTCAAGTGACCAGTACGTCCGCTTTTGCAGGCCGTTTTCCCTGGTATAGAAGGCGCATTCCGCCCGTTGCAGCTCCTTTACATCCCGCAGCACCCCGCATCCCGGTGTGCGTCCCGGCCCGAACAGCAAAAGCTGGCTGATGCCCTCGATGCCGATTTCATGCGGCACATCCGGATATTCCAGCAGGCAGCCAAGCTCCGAGCCAAAGACCAGCCGCTCCGGTGTCAGATGATAGAACAGCGGCTTGACGCCCATCCTGTCCCGTGCCAGAAAAAGCCGCTGACGCTTCTGCTCCCAGACGGCAAAGGCAAAAATCCCGTTGAACAGCGTCACACATGCCTCCCCGAATACCGCATATGCCATGAGCACTGCCTCGGTATCCGAGCGGGTCGTGAGCCTACAGCCTGCTTCTGCAAGCTTCTGCCGGACTTCATCGGTGTTGTACAGCTCCCCGTTGTAGACGATGGAGTAGACCTCATCCCGGTATGCCCGGTGCATCGGCTGCCGCCCGAATTCCGGATCAATAACGGCAAGCCGTGTATGGATGAGCGCTGCATGCTCCGTCAGCAGCATTCCCCGCTGGTCCGGGCCACGCCGCACAATTGCCTCCTGCATCCTGGCACAAATGCGCTCCCTGTCATGCAGATCCTCTCCGAAGGAAATGATGCCTGCAATTCCGCACATACTGAACCACCCCTTTCTAAGGGCAGTATATGCACTGCGCCGGCAGGCGGTGCTGAAGCATACCCGGCGCTGGGAGCGGATAAAAAAATTTGACAAATTTGTCAAAACCTCTTGACAGATAGTATCTGGTTTAGTATAATGGTATTATATACTATCATAATGATGGCATGGCTGACACTGTCAGCAGGGGAAGCAAAGGGGTACAGAGTTCATTGGGTTTTCTGATGAAAATCATAATAAAGGAGGCGTTATTATGCTGGATTTCAGAATTGCAACCTTCTTACAGCTATGTGAGACCAGGAGCTACACCAAAACAGCCAAACTGCTTGACATCACCCAACCGTCTGTCACACAGCACATCAAGTATCTCCAGAAGAAGTACAACTGTAAACTGTTTACCTACGAAGGAAAAACACTCCACCTGACCCCGGAGGGGGAATACTTCCGCCGGCAGGCCGAAACCATGACCAAAATGAGCGCTAAGGTGATCGCAGACCTACAGCGTATCAGCGAACAGCTTACAGAGCTGCGCTTCGGCTTTCCAAGAGAATTCGGTGAAAGGACGGCTGCCGGAATCGTGACCAATCTGATGGCAGATCAGAATCTCCACATTCTGCTTGAAACAGGCAGCACAGAGGAGCTGCTCCGGAAGCTCGAAAACGGGCAGCTTGATGCTGTCCTGTGCGATAAATACTGCGCATTGCCCCAGCTTGCCAGCGTACCGGCGGTCAAAGTCCGGTTCGGGTGCTATGCAGCGACGGAGTATGCAGCGACTGCGCCGAGCTTCCGGCGGATTCTTGCAAGAACACTCCTGTTGCAGGAGGACGGCGCAGGCGACCGTGCCGTGCTCAGCCATCTGCTACAGAAAAAAGGCATGAGCTTCAGTGATTTTGAGACTGTGACATGCAGCAATTCCACCGCAGTTCTGCAAAAGATGGCTGCATCAGACCTTGGCATCCTGTTCGGCTATGCACCTGCCATGGAGCAGGAGGGGCTTGCTGCCATCAGCTTTGCAGATATGACCGAGGACAGACCGCTGCTGTTCCAGTACCGGAAGGATGGCATTGAAACAGAGGATTGCCGCCGGTTTTTCGAGGCGTTCCGCACTGCCTGGACAGAACGGTTCGCCGGTTCACCCGTTTAATGCACTGATTGCCGGGAACTGCACAGGCTGTGCAAAGCGGCAATCACCAGATCAATCGTAACTATGGGGACTGGGTGTATTCACCCAGTCCTGTGTCTGTGTGAGGTAAGGACTATGAAAAGAACAATACTCCCGCTGCTGCTCTGTGCCGCTATGCTGACCGGATGCAGCGGCACAACCACAAGTCAGGCAGAGCTTCCGTCGCTTGACAGCATGATCGGAGAAGAACCAACCCAGGCCGTGCCCTCTTTTACAGGGCAGATCTATTACGCCACTGACCATGGTACGCCGGATCCTGCGCTGATGAAGCGCTGGCAGGCGGATCTTGAGGCAAAGGGACATACCTGGCAGGCAGATGTGCTCGCCGACGTCCCGGCTGCAACGGATACAGTGCTGGTGCTCAATGCTCCTGCGGAGGATATTACACAGCAGGATGTCGATGCACTCGATGCATTGTTTGAGGCGGGCGGTCATATGCTGCTGGTCATGCCCGCCAATGAAGCACCGGTACGGTACAAGTTCCTCGAACGTGTGCTTGAAACCTACTGTATTCAGATGGACTATGATCTGGTAACGGACAGTGCGGAGGGACATTCCGTTGCGGATTCCGGTGCCATACTAATGAACATGATCGGCACACCGGAGGGCATGCCGCTCTCTGCCCAGGCAGCCGCACCGCCGCTGCTGATGGACGATGTGCGCAGCTTCTCCTTCTTTGTCAGCGACAACTACGGCAGTATCCACATGGATGCAATGCTGGAGACATATGACACGGCAGTCGGAACGCCCTGCGGCGGAACCGAAGAAGATCCCGAAACCTTTGAGAACAAAACGCTGATGACGATGGTCTATGCCTACGATGATCTTCGGCAGAACGCCTCGGTCGTGGCTGTGGGCAGCGGGGATTTCCTCCTGGATGCCGGCTACGATGAAGCGCTCTCCGCCAAGCCGAGAGACTGGGTGACTGCCTCCATCACCTGGATGATCTGGCTCAATAACCGTTCAGGCTGATACCCTGTAAAGCACCTTTGCAATACAACGCAGCGGCACCCTCGTTTCCGGGGGTGCCGCTGCTGTATGAAGAATTGTGGTAGGGACTGTCAATGTGAATCGCTCGAAGCAATCTGCCAGTGGGGGCTCCCCCGCCGCAGGAGCAGCTTTGCTGCGATGTCTTAGAATGTATAGCTTTGCGACCTTTGCGAAGCAATGGGAGCAAGCGGTATCCTGCACTGTCAACGCATGTTCTGCGCCATCGCCCCGCACGAAACCTGGCATGCGTCTGCCAGCGGGGGCTCCCCGCTTACCAGCGCTGGCCGGGGCCGCCGGAGGAGGATGCCTGACCGAGGGCAGAGCCGCCGGATGCGGTGCCGCCGACTGTCACGGACTTGTCACCTGCCTGGGCAAGGACTGCGGTGCCGCCGGAGATTGTGGCACCGGACTTGCCGGATGCCGTGCTGCCGGAGCGAATGCCGCCGCCGCTGCCGGATACGAAGCTGACAATTGCATTGCCATTGCTGTCAGTGAAGGTGTACTTCGTTGTCAGGTTGGTGTTGCCTGCGGTCATGGAAATGACGCTGCCGCCGTTCATGCTGATGGAATTACCGTTGTCGCCGCAGTCCATCGGCTCCTGGCCGTTGGCGCAGTAATAACCGCCGTTCACGTTGATATTGCCGTTGGAATCGAAGCTGTCATGGTCGCCGTTCGCAGAATTGAGCACAACCAGACCGCCGTTGAGGTTCAACACGATATTCGAGGAAGTCGTGGTGCTGCCCTGTCCCCAGCCGGAGCCGGGGCCGCCGGGATTCATCGAGCCGGAACCGTCTGCGCCGCCGCCTGCATTATAGCCGTCGTCGGTGGAGATCACATACACGGTGCCGCTGTTCTGGTTGATGGCCGGAGCCTCTACGCCCTCATAGCACTTGGAAATGTAAATCTGCACATCGTCGAAGGTGTTTGCTGCGGTCTTGCCGATGGCAACGGACTTATCCGAATGGATGCCGTCATCCGCAGAAGCAAGCGTGAACACGCCGCCGTTGACTGCCATATCACCGGCACAGTGGATGCTGTCGTCAGAGGAATCCACCTTGATGGTGCCGCCGTTGAACGTGATCGTGCCGGCGCTCTGGTAGGTGGTGCCGGATGCGTCATACAGGCCGACTGCCTTGATGCCCTTTGCCGAAATATCGGTCTTGTTGGCATTGCCGTCCATGCCCATGCCGCCGCCCCAGCCGCCTGTGGAGCCTGTGGAACCGGATGCGGTATAGCCGCTGCCCTGGTAAGTGTAGATATCCAGCGTACCGCCGTTCATGGTGAAATCCTGCTCGGCCTGGATGCCGTCTGCATAGGACTTCACAGTCAGGGTGCCGCCGCTCATGAGGACAAAGCCCTTGCCGGTTTCGGTGGAGGATGCCTTTACGCCGTCGCCTGCCTTGGAGGTC
Source organism: Oscillospiraceae bacterium (assembly GCA_017528675.1). GTDB lineage: Bacteria > Bacillota > Clostridia > Oscillospirales > Ruminococcaceae > UBA3855. Next base: position 9,390 of record JAFXOO010000146.1, read on the forward strand.
ACAGTGACGTTCAGTGTCTCATAATTCGTGGCATCGGTCGTGTCACCGATCTTCACGGAATCTGCACGGATGCCGTCATCGGCTGCGGTTACCTGTACAGTACCGTTCCAGAGCTTGATATCATTCGTGGAAACAATGCCGTCCTCGGTGTTGCCCTCGACAATGAGGGTTCCCTTGCCCTTGAGTTTCAGGTCATCTCTGGCATAGATCGCAGCAGCGCAGGTCTTGGTCTCGCCGTCGCTGTTGGTGTAGGTGTCGGTGTGGGAGGTGCCGTCAGAGATCTTGTTGGTAGTGCCGTTCTTGGCAGAGATGGAGACTTCATCCCCGACATTCTCCACATAGACCGGTGCCACACTGCTGTTGGACAGCTCCAGCCCCTCGAAGCTCAGCTCCACGAGCGCAGCGGGCTCTGTGGTGTCATCGGTCGAAACCTTGAGCTGGCCGGCAGTGCTCTTTCCGCTGACGGTATAAGCACCGGATCTGGTGATGGTCACATAGGTGTTGTTGCTGACCTTGACATTGGAAGCAGCAGAAGCGTCCACCGGTGCGCCGGATGCATCATACAGCGCAACGCTGCTGGAATTGTAGACGATAGAGGACACCACATTGTCACCACTTGCCACGGTTTCGCCGCCGGTGAGCAGCTCGACTGTCTTGTACTGGGTGGCAGTGCCGGTATTCTTGAAGGAGCCGTTTGCATCGCCTGCATGCTTCGCCTGCTGACCGCCGATGTAGACCTTGTAGGTCTGGGATGCGGACAGGGACGGATCGGAAACGAGCACATAGTCATACTTCTTGTTGGACGCAAACTCCTTGGTGCCGATGGTGATCGTGCTTGCCTTCTTCCACTCGGCAGCCATGTCAAAGAGCATGATCGTCTGGGTGGAACCGGAAAGATCCACTGTCTCGTTGCCGTTCACCTGGTAATCGGTCGCCGTTGCCATCACGGTACCGCCGGTGATATTGAGCTTACCGGCAGTGCCGGCTGCGGTATCGCCGGTCAGACGGAAGCCTCTGTCGCCGGATGCCACCACATTGCCGCCGGAAATGTCGATATTTGTGGCGGCCTGCATGGCATCGTTGCCTGCCTTGATCTGGATATCGCCGTCAAGGACTGTGACGCCTGCATCGGACTTGATGCCGTCGCCGGAAGTGTCAATATTGAGGACAGCACCCTCGATCTCGATGTTCTTGTCGGACTTGATGCCGTCTGCATCGGGCACGATTGTGGAGCCCTCAGGTGCAGTATCGGTGTCGATGTTGATGGTGCCGCCGTTGAGGTTGATCTTCTTCTCGCCGTTGATGGCAGCATTCATGTAGCTGCTGATGGTGAGCGAGCCGGTGCTGTTCCTGGTGAAGCTCAGCTTGCTGTTCGAGAAGATGACGCCCGCCTCGGTATAGGCTGTCTGGGACGTATCGGTCATGGTGTTCTCGCCCTCAAGGGTGATCTTGGTCTTGTCATTGCCGGTACCGGCAGCGGTGTAGATGGCGGACTTGGTGGAATTGGTGAAGCTTGCGCCTTGCAGTACAATCTCCACATCCGCTGTATCCTCGGCAGCCGTCTCTACATAGATCTGGCCGTCGGTCACGGAGCCGTCCACATAATAGATGCCGGATGCGGTGATTTTGGCAGTGGTGCCGGAGATCTGCACGACCTTGTTGGAGTCGCCCTCCACGGTGATGGAATTGCCCTTGAGATGGATGTACACCGTATTGGCAACCGGATTCTCCGCCAGGAGCATCTTCTTCAGGATTGCCAGGTCAAAAACATCTACGGCGCTGTCAGCATAGACATCGGCATTGTCGAAGGCAGTTGCATCGAGCTTTGCCGTGCCAAGCACATACTTCTGGAGCAGAACGAGGTCGGTCACGCCCACCTTGCCGTCCTTGTCCACGTCACCGGCGAGTGTCTGTGCGGCGAAGCCGTCCACTGCCGGGAGCGCAGCGCACATGGTTGCTGCGGCTGCGGCTGCGGCGATACTGCGGCTGAAACGATTACGCTTTCTCATAATGATTACCCCTTTTCTTTCATAGCATGATCTTCTGTTCTTCCCTCTGTCAGACCGTGACGGCTGTTGCCGGACGGCATCGGAATGTGATTACCGTGTCGGAAACGGTCGGCCCTTCACTGTCACGATTCGTGCGGCGGATCGTGGCCGGGGTCTTCCCGTTTCGGTCTCATTTCGTTCCGGATTATCTGTATTATAGCAACCCTGGCTTAAAAAAATCTTAAAGCTTTCAAGAATTGGAAAAAAACACGGAGTATTGACACAGCGCAGTGTTTGTTATATAATATATAGTAGATTGGTAGGCGGACGATCATCTGCCGTGCCGCCGTATTATAATTGTAAAGGAGAACTACCATGGCACATAAACTCGAAACACGGATCACGCAGCTCGTTGAAGATTACCTGATAGACTACAACGAGGGCAAGGACATCGACCATGTGGAGACATTCGACCATCCGGACAAGGAAGTGGTCATCAACCTGATCGAGAACCTGCGCAAGCTGATCTTTCCGGGCTATTTCCGCAACAAATCCTACCGGGTGTATACCGTCCGCAACAACACGACCATGCTGCTGGAGGATGTGATCTATCATCTGTTGAAGCAGATCTCAATTGTGCTGCGCTATGCCCCGGAATATGAGCAGGCCGATGAGGAGACGCTCGACAACAAGGCCGAGGAGATCACCTTTGCCTTCCTGGAAACCCTCCCGAAAATCCGTGCCTATATCGAAACGGATGTGCAGGCATTCTATGACGGCGACCCTGCCGCCTACAACAAGGACGAGATCATCTATTCCTATCCGGGACTGTATGCGATTCTGGTCAACCGAATTGCGCACGAGCTCTTTCTGCTCGGCGTACCGCTCATCCCCCGTATCATGACGGAACACGCCCACAGCCTGACCGGCATCGACATCCATCCGGGTGCGACCATCGGAGAATCGTTCTTCATCGACCACGGCACGGGTGTCGTCATCGGAGAGACGACGACGATCGGCCGGGAAGTGAAGCTCTATCAGCATGTGACGCTCGGCGCAAAGAGCTTCGACGCCGCTCCGGACGGG
>JAFXOO010000147.1 GCA_017528675.1 Oscillospiraceae bacterium
GAAGTAGCCCGCATGGGTCTTTTCGGCAGGGATGCTGTTGATGTACCGGATATAGTCTTCTTCGCCAAAGCGAATCTGCAGATGACTGATGATGTCGTTGTACTCTTCCTCAAACATCCGGGCATAGATACCGTTTACAGGCTGTCCGGCAGCATCATATTCACGGTACTTGACGACCTCGTCAATGAAGAACAGACTCAGTACCTTGATGCCTTTGGAGAACAGCTCCCGTTCTCTCTGGATGTGCGTCAGGATCGTTTCACGGATCTGAATACGGCGCATCTGTTCTTCATCTACAGCACCGACAACATCACCGGCATAGATCTTGACGCCGTTCAGGAACTCAACAGAATCATCTCGTCCATCGATCTGCTTGATGACAAAACCTTTGTATTCTTCCAGCTCGTTGGAAAGATCATACAGGTTATCTCCGAGTTTTACAATACGGCTCTTGCGTTTGGTGCCATTTGCCTGCTTGACCTCAAACTGTAGTGTTGCTGTCGGTGCAGCTTTGGACAGATTGATGCTTTCCAGGTAGAGATAGCTGTCTGTAGCCGTACTGCCTGATTCCGTGATGCCTTTGACAGCAATACGCTTAACAAGCTGCTTGTTATATGCCTCCATCGCATCGAGGCGGTAGATCAGGTCATCGTCACCGGTAGAAGTCATGACGGAGATACGCATTCTGGTTTCTACTCTGGATTTGAGGTTGATGTACTCATCCAGATCAAGATCAGGCCAGAAGTTGACCAGCTGAATGAAATCATTCCTGCTGCCGATACGGTCGATCCGTCCAAATCGTTGAATGATACGTACCGGATTCCAATGAATGTCATAGTTGATGCAATAGTCGCAATCCTGTAGATTCTGGCCTTCGGAAATACAGTCCGTCGCAACGAGAATATCAATGCAGTTGTTATCATTCGGATAGACAACCGCCTTGTCCTTGGAAAGCGGAGAGAAACAGGTCAGCACATGATTCATATCCGCTTTGAATCCGGGGATTGTAGTTCTACCATCCACCGTACCAGTGATCAGCGCTGTATGCAGTCCCAATTCCTGCAACGCCATTTTGCTGACATGCTCATAGAGATATTCTGCTGTATCAGAGAAAGCCGTGAAGATCAGGATCTTCCGATTATCCGGATTGATGGGAGTGCTGATCTTCTCTCTTATGATGCGCAGCAGTTCATTCAGTTTAAAATCATATTCCGGCGTGATGTCCTGCACCATCAGGATCAGCAGATGTAGGTTCTCGATGTCTTCGTCAATATCCTTCTTCCACGAGAGATAATCCATGTCCCGGAGATCGATCTGAACTTTCTTTCCAACCTGGAAGAAATCCGTGTTCTGGTCATCAAAATCAAAGTCGCTTTCCACATTTGAAAGATCCCGCATTTCAGCCATCTCGCAACTTCCACCATCAATAAAGCCTTGGATGCCGTCGGAGGTAGATTGGAGCAGCTCGTAGATACGTGTCACGGTCAGCAGAAATGAATGAACAGAGCTTTCCATTCGTTTGAGCAGATTGATGCTCATAAGACGCTGTATACCAAGTTCACGTCCTTTACGGAAATTTTCGGTTTCACGTCCAGTCAGGTATTTCCCCATTTTGCTTGGCTGAATGTAGATTGTTGGAGTGTAGATGGTCAGATGCAGCACGGACAGCAGTTCATAGACCTCTCTGTAGTTGATGGCATTAGGCTTATTGGTCAGCATGGGGCGCACTGTGATCGGCTTTTTACGTTCAGGGAATTTACCGATTTCTTCTGCGTTATAATACGTCTGGATGTGTTTGCGGGAACGTGCAATCGTTACACTATCCAGCAGCTCAAAGAAATCGTAATCAAGCCTGGATAACAGTGTTTGTGTTGTACGCTCAGCTTCCGGCAGCTTGCACCAAGCATTATACACGGACTGCGCCTGTCTGAAAATCAGATCAATATCTGATTTGGTCTTCAGCTTTTCATTCAACTCTGCTGGATCGCCTTCGTAGGCAAGAGCAAGCTGATTGCGTAGATCATAGAAACGGTTATTGACTGGTGTAGCCGATAGCATCAGTACCTTGGTTTTAACACCCGGGCGGATGATCCTGCTCATCAGGCGCATGTACCGGTTTTCCTTTTCACCGCCCTTGCTATCTGTGCCATTACCGTTTCGGAAGTTATGGCTTTCATCAATCACCACGAGATCATAGTTACCCCAGTTGATACGATCAATTGGCAGACCGATACTCGTCATGCCACTGTCTCTGGACAGATCCGTGTGATACAAAACATCATAGCGCAGTCGATCTTCTGCAAGTGGGTTATTGATCAGATTTCCCCGATAGGTCATCCAGTTTTCCGAGAGCTTTTTGGGGCAAAGCACCAGAACGTTCTTGTTTCTGCCCTCGTAGTATTTAATTACCGCCAGCGCAGTAAAGGTTTTACCAAGACCGACGCTGTCCGCTAAGATACAGCCATTGTAAGTTTCCAGCTTGTTAATGATGGATACGGCAGCATCACGCTGGAAATGGAATAGTTTTTTCCAGATAATACTGTCACGATAGCCGGTTGCTTCATTCGGTAGCACATCTTCGGAAATATCCTCCAGAAATTCACTGAAGATATGATAGAGCGTCATAAAATAGATCAGTTCTGGTGAATTCTCCTGGTAGACATTAGAAATCATTTCAATGACCTCTTCTGTCACATCTGCGAGTTTATTTGAATCTGTCCATACTGTGTTGAACATGCGAAGGAATTCCGTGCTTGCAGGGTTTTCCATTCGTGTGACCATGTTGGTTAGATTGTTGCCACGTTCACAACCAAGATCAACTGTTGTGAAGGTGTTCATCGGCATATAGGTATAGGTGTCTTCCGGATCCTCCACGATCATGACGTGATTCATACCTTCTCTGGTTGTGTTGGATTTGAAGCAAACCTTTTGTCTTATCCATTCGGCGCATTCTCGTGCAACAGCCTTTTGTTTCAGTTCGTTGCGCAGTCTCACTTCAAATTCAGTTCCGTACAGACTCTTCTCACGTTGCAGACGGGGAATGTAAAACTCCTTACGCTCTTTCTTCGTCTTTTCGGCAATGAAGGTCGGAGAGGTAAAAATAAAACGAAGCTCTTCACATGCTTCAAGCTCCTGAGCAAGTTCCTGATAGGCGTATATGGAAAAGCAGGCGGCAGCAATGGAGATGCGACTGCCTGAACGAATCGTATGTATCAGATCATCCCGAACGACTTTCACTTTGTTATCAAAAATCTCCATGATAAGCCCCCATTTGCATTTATAAAGTATACTTAATAGTAGTATATCACATTTTGCCGAAAAAAGCAACCCCACAATCCGGTATTTACAGCACTTTGTTCAATCCCATTCCCACCCTGCGAACCCCCACCACCTCATTCCCTCATTCCTTTTCCACAAGAGGGGCACCCTAAAAATAGTACGCAAATAAGGTTGCTCACGCCAAATTTGACACCGAACCCTCCACTTTTGTCCTTAAAAACGCAAAGAAAAACCCCTGTATACCGACAAATCACGGTATACAGGGGTTTTCGTAATCGTTCCGATTACGCATTTAAAGCCAGTGGACCCGATGCGTAACTCTCTGAAAATGCGTCTTGAGAAGCTTTCAAAAATCAGCAGTGGCTATTTATA
>JAFXOO010000148.1 GCA_017528675.1 Oscillospiraceae bacterium
ACTTCAAGAGACTGGTCAGGGAGTTAAGCTAAATGACAAGAGAAACACTCACCGGAATGCTCACGGCGCTTTGCACGGCGCCGGGCATCTCCGGCAATGAAACCGCAGCGGCTGAGACAGCTTGTGCCTGTCTTTCAAAATACTGCGAGGATGCACAGATCGTCCGGGGAAATGTGACCGGGTCGGTCGAATGCGGGGACGAAAATGCTCCCTGGGTGCTGCTTGATGCGCATATCGACCAGGTCGGCCTGATTGTGACATCCGTCACTGAGGACGGCTTTGTGACGGTCGGGAACATCGGCGGGCTGGACAGACGGCTGTTTCCCGATCAGCATGTGAAAATCTTCGGGACAAAAACCATTGACGGGATTCTGTGCTGCATGCCGCCGCATCTGACGGACGGCAGCGAGAAGGTGCAGAAGATCACCGATGTACGCATTGATACCGGGTATCCGGCAGAGGAGCTGAAAACGCTCGTGCATCCGGGGGACAGCGTGGTATTCTGCGGCGTGACAGGAGCGCTTCCGGGCGGAAAATTCACCTCGCCGGCACTCGATGACCGCTGCGGCGTGGCATCGGTTCTGCATGCGCTTGATCTGACGGCGCAGGAAAAGCTGCCCTGCAATGTGCTGGTACTGTTCTCCACACAGGAGGAGGTCGGTGAGCGGGGCGCTGTGATCGGCTGCTATGCGGCGGATCCGGATATTGCGCTGGCGGTGGATGTGTCCTTTGCCGGAAACGGCGACCGCAGCGAAACCGGCGTGATGGGCAAGGGGCCGATGATCGGGTTTTCCCCCTCGCTTGACCGCAGCGTCAGCAAGGGGCTGAAAGCGGCGGCTGAAACGCAGAAGATTCCGTGGCAGTATGAGGTTATGGCCGGCACGACCGGCACGAATGCAGACCAGTTTTCGATCTGCCGGGAAGGGGTACGGGCGTGCACCGTGTCCATTCCGCTCGATTACATGCACACGCCTGTGGAGGTCATTGACCTTGCGGATGTGGAAGCAACCGGCGAGCTGATTGCAGCTTATCTGAGGGGGTGTACAGAATGCTGATGCGCTATCTCAGGGAGCTGTGTGCTCTCAACGGGATTTCGGGTGATGAAGGCGCTGTGCGTGCCTATTTGCAGGAGCAGATTGCCGGTTTTCCCGGCATTCTTGAAATGCGGACGGATGCATCCGGTAATCTGATCGTGCACAAGAAGGGCAGAGCGCCGGCAAAACAGCGGGTGCTCATCGGTGCACATATGGATGAGGTCGGCCTCATCATCACAGGGGTGCAGAGTGACGGTCTGTGTACGGTCGATGCGGTCGGCGGCGTGGATGCCGATGCCGTGATCGGACGTGCAGTACAGGTGCCGGGCGTGGGGCCCGGCGTGATCGGAGCAGTGCCCATCCACAAGCTCAAGGGCGAGGAGCGGGACAAAAAGCCATCGCTGCATGATCTGCGGCTCGATATCGGCGCAGGAAGCCGGGAGGAGGCAGAGCAGCTTGTACAGATCGGCGGCTCTGTGTGCTTCTACAGCGAATGGACAGAGCTCGGCGGCGGACGGGTTGCCTCGAAGGCGATTGATGACCGCTTCGGATGCGCGGCAATGCTGTGCATGCTCTCCGGCGAGATTCCCTATGATACCTGGTTCTGCTTCTTCGTGCAGGAGGAGATCGGTCTGCGCGGATCGAAAACGGCCGCCTTTGCCGTGGATCCGGCGGCGGCGCTCATCCTCGAAACCACCACGGCGGCAGACCTCGACGGGGTACAGGGCGATGCGGCGGTATGCCGTCTTGGCGGCGGGCCGGTTGTGCCCTTTATGGACAGGCGCACAATCTATCACAAGGAACTGTACAAGGCGGCTTTTGCGGAGGCGGAGCGGCTCGGCATTCCCTGCCAGACCAAAACCCGCATTGCCGGCGGGAACGATGCCGGCTCTGTCTCGCAGACAAGAGAGGGCGCCGGAACTCTTGCCATTTCCATCCCCTGCCGGTACCTGCACACACCCTTTACCGTGGCGCAGGTGAGCGATATGGAGCAAAGCCTCATGCTTGCGCAGGCGATGCTTGTGCGGCTGCATGATACAGAGGTAACAGCATGACAGAACAGGAAAAAATGCTCCGGGGCATGCTCTATGATCCCTCGGATGCGGTACTGATGAAAAAACGAATCCGGGCGCACAAGCTCTGGCAGCAGTTCAACCAGACTTTTGAGGATGAGGAGGAGCGGCGCAGCGAGATCCTGCACGAGCTCTTTCCGGATCTTGGGGCGGGGACGTTTCTCTCCTCGCCGCTGTATGTCGATTACGGCGAATTTACGTCATTCGGCATCAACTGCTTTGCCAACTTCAATCTGACGGTGCTCGATACCTGCCCGGTGACCATCGGGAACAACGTGTTTTTCGGGCCGAACTGTTCTTTGCTCACACCGCTGCATCCGCTTGTTGCGGAGGAACGGCGGGAGAGACAGCGGGAGGACGGAAGCCTGTATGATTACGAATACGGCGCCCCCATCACCATTGAGGATGACTGCTGGATTGCAGGGGATGTCAAGATCTGCGGCGGTGTCATGATCGGCACAGGCTCCGTGATCGGCGCCGGCAGCGTTGTTATCCGGGATATTCCGGCGGGCGTGCTCGCTGCGGGAAATCCCTGCAAGGTCATCCGTCCGGTTACGGAAGCAGATTCCGTCTATAAGAAGCCGCACCTGTTCCCCGGCTAAAATGCAGGCGCATTTCTGAAATCAACCCGGATCTGGAGAAACAGCAAATGAAACAAAGTCAACATGTGAGATTGATCGTTCTGATTTATTATATTCTGCTTTATGTACTTTGGGCGTGTCTGGAGTGCATCATTGTTCCGAAGCTGGAATTACCTCCTGTTTCCATCGAAGCGGTCAAGGAGATCGGCTGCAAGATACTGCTCTGGTCCATTCCGGCAATTCTTCTGATTCTGCGGTATGACGATTCCTTGTTTCTCCACAGAAATGAGCTTTCAGGAGATCCGAAAAAACCAGTTACTTACCTCCCGTTGTGCATGTTTGCTTTGCTCTTTACAGCATACTTTCTGTTCCTGAACTATTATGAGAACGGAAAGATCGTAATCAGTCCATCGTTTCATCCAGCGGATATACCGATTGCCCTTTCTATAGGTATCGGAGAAGAACTGGTGTTTCGTGGATTGCTTTTAAATGCAGCTCTGAAAGACCGTAATCCCTGGATCGTATGTTTCGGCAATGCGGTGATGTTTCTCATGATACACTTTCCGATCTGGCTCCGGGAAGGCGTATTCTTGCATAATATAACCAATTTTACATTCTTGATGATCATCGTGCTGAGTCTGATTTTTAGCTGGACATTTGTCAAGAGCCGGAGTATGATCGTACCGGTCATTCTGCACGCATACTGGGATCTGTTATGCGTTGTGATGGCATGAAAAGTGCTGACAAGACAGGAGAAAAACCCATGATACGACAAATCACAAAGGAATGCGACCTGAATACCTATCTGCTGCGCAAGACATGGCGGGGCAGGAAAATGTTCTCGATGTATAAGGCCTACGGGCTGGACTATCCGTTCTGCCAGTTCTTTGCTGTGGGTGAGGAAGGCGTGCTGCTGGTG
>JAFXOO010000013.1 GCA_017528675.1 Oscillospiraceae bacterium
CATACTACATAATGAGAAATAATGCAAGGGGTTTTTGGCAATCTTTTTTCATTTCTTTTTGGAAGGCATTTTTTTGCCCAATTACGGGCAATTATTTTTCAACATTGCTTTCGTCATTTTTGCCAAAATTATAGATTCCTGCGATGATACGCAATTTTCACGAAAAAACCCCTCACCGGCAGGCAAGGGGCATTCCGTGCTGCACAGCGGCAGCACGCTATGTTATTCGTTGAGAAGCTTCTCCACGGCATAATCCATTTCTGTGGACTCATGCAGTTCGATCACACCGAGATCCACGCACTTGGCAAGTGCCGGGTCAATCGGAATCTGTGCCAGAAGCGGGATGCCATACTCCTTGGCGATGTCTGCGGTATGGCTCTCGCCGTAGAGCTTAATCTTCTTACCGCAGTCAGGACATACGGCATAGCTCATATTCTCCACGATGCCAAGCACCGGAATATGCATCATATTTGCCATCTTCACGGCCTTCTGGACGATCATGGACACAAGCTCCTGCGGGGAGGTGACGATGATGATGCCGTCTATCGGGAGGCTCTGGAACACAGTCAGCGGCACATCACCCGTTCCGGGGGGCATGTCCACGAACATAAAATCCACATCATCCCAGATGACATCCGTCCAGAACTGCTTGACAACGCCGGCGATGACCGGCCCTCTCCAGACAACCGGATCTGTGTCATTCGGCAGCATCAGGTTCACAGACATGATGTCAATGCCCATCTTGGAACGTGCCGGAATCATGCCAAGCTCATTGCCAAGCACCTTTTCCTTAACGCCGAAGGCCTTCGGGATGGACGGCCCCGTCACATCCGCATCAAGGATGGCTGCGTGCTTGCCGGCACGCTGCATGCCGACTGCCAGCATGGAGGCGACCAGCGATTTGCCGACGCCGCCCTTGCCGCTCACAATACCGATGACCTTGCCGATTTTGCTCATTTCATTGGGTTTCTCCAGCATACTCTGCGGCGATGTCCGTTCGGAACAATTGCTGCCGCATGAGCTGCAATCATGGGTGCATTCTGTACTCATTGCTTTGATTACTCCTTTGTATTATCAGTTTAACAGGATTCTCACCTGCTATAAGCTTGGGGTCAGACAGCGCTTCCTTTGTTTTGGTGTGCCGGCATCAGAGCAGCGGCGCAAAAATGCGCAGAAGCCAGCCTGCAATGCGCTTGGGCAGAGACAGCTTGCTGCAATCCTCAAGGTGGATCTCAATGCATTTTCCGAGAGTCTTTTCAAACTCCTTCCGGATGTCACGCACCACACCGCTGCCGTACATGGCACAGGCACACTCAAATTGCAGGTAGAAGCTGCGGTAGTCCATATTGATCGTACCGACCACACCGACCTTGTCATCCGAGCTGAGGTTCTTGGCGTGCACAAAACCCGGTTCATACTCAAAGATGCGGACATGCCCTTCGAGCAGCTCCGGATAATAGCTCCATGCCGTGCGGTAGGCATACCACTTGTCCGGGATATGCGGGGTCATAAGCCGCACATCCACGCCCTTTTTGGCAGCCAGCGTCAAGGCCGTGACAAGCTCGTGATCCGGTATCAGATACGGCGTCATGATATAGACATACCGCCGTGCATTGTTGATGATGTCGAGATAGACATTTCGGCCGACGGATTCCCCGTCCACCGGCGCATCGCTGTAGGGCTGGATGAAGCCGTCATAGGCGGCTCCTGCGCTCACCTGCGGACGGAACGACTCTATCGAGCCGGTATCCGGCTGCTCCATTTCCCAGAGCTGTAGGAACATGACGGTAAAGCTCCAGGCAGCTTCGCCCTTGCAGAGCATGCCGCCGTCCTTCCAGTGGCCGAAGCGCCGCTTCCGGTTGATATACTCATCAGCGATGTTGATACCGCCGGTAAAAGCCGTCACGCCGTCGATCACCAGAATCTTCCGGTGGTCACGGTTGTTCTGTGAGGAGGACAGCAGCGGCTTGAACGGGTTGAATACCTTGCAGCGGATGCCGATTTCCTCAAGATCGCTGAAATACTTCTTCGGCATCATGAACTGCGTGCCGAAGCCGTCATACAGTATCCGCACATCCACACCTGCCTGTGCACGCTCCTTGAGCAGATCAAGCAGCTCATCCCACATGTACCCCATGGAGATGATGAAGAACTCGACAAAGATATAGTGCCGGGCATTCCGGATTTCCCGCTTCATCGACTCGAACATTTCTTCACCGATGGGATAGAACTCCGCCTGACGGTTCCGGTAGACCGGGAAACCGCCATAGTCCCGCACATATGCCGCCAAACCTGCACATGCCGGGTCGAATTTCTGAAGATCCTCTGCTGTGTGCGGATCCTCCGGCAGGCAATGTCGGGTGCTCTGTACCTTCTGCTCATAGGTACGCTTGAATACCCGGTGGCCGACATCGGTCTTGACCAGCAGGTAGGCAAGCCCCGCAAATACCGGAATCACCATCATGGCGATCATCCACGGCAGCTTGTAGGACGGGTTTTCAGACGTATTCGTGATATAGATGACAAGCACGACATCAAGCGCCAGCAGGATCATATACACGGGGAGATAATGCTGGCTCAGGAACGTGACAACAAGCGCCAGTGCAACAAGCTGCACCAGCAGCAGAAGAATGAACAGCGTGTTCCGGTTGAGCAGTGTCCGGACAAGCTTCCGCAGGAATCTGCGAATCTTCCGCATGGCCTTTCTCCCCTCGGAACGCTTAGCCATTGGCATTCAGATAGGGCGCCAGATAGCGGCCTGTAAAGGATTCCGGCACCTGTGCCACTTCCTCGGGGGTTCCCTGCGCAACGATGCAGCCGCCGCCGTCGCCGCCTTCCGGGCCAAGGTCTATGATATGGTCTGCCACCTTGACAACATGCATATTGTGCTCAATGACGATGACGGTATTGCCTGCATCCACGAGTCTTTGCAGCACATCCGTCAGGCGGTGAACATCTGCGGCATGCAGGCCGGTGGTAGGCTCATCGAGAATATAGACGGTCTTGCCGGTCGCACGCTTGGACAGCTCCGTGGAGAGCTTGACACGCTGCGCCTCACCGCCTGAAAGGGTCGTTGCCGGCTGTCCGATGCGGATGTAGCCGAGCCCGACCTCCTGTAGGGTTTTGAGCTTGCGGGCGATCTTCGGGATGTGCTCAAAGAACAGCACACCCTCATCCACGGTCATATCGAGGATGTCGTAAATGGATTTGCCCTTGTAGTGCACCTCAAGTGTTTCACGGTTGTAGCGTTTGCCCTTGCAGACCTCGCAAGGAACGTACACATCCGGGAGAAAATGCATTTCGATTTTCAGGATGCCGTCGCCCTCGCATGCCTCACAGCGCCCGCCCTTGACATTGAAGGAGAACCGTGCAGGGCCGTAGCCTCTGCCCTTGGCATCCTGTGTCTGGGCAAAGAGATTGCGGATGTCGGTGAACACGCCTGTGTAGGTCGCCGGGTTGGAGCGGGGGGTTCTGCCGATCGGGGACTGGTCGATGCAGATAACCTTGTCGAGATACTCCATGCCCTCGATCCGTTTGCACTGTCCACCCTTGATCCGGGCACGGTTGAGCGTTGCAGCGAGGTGCTTGTAGAGAATCTCATTGATGAGCGAGGATTTGCCGGAGCCGGATACGCCCGTGACACAGATCAGTTCCCCAAGCGGAAAACGCACTGTGAGATTCTGGAGATTGTGCTCCTTAGCACCCACAACGGTCAGATAATTCCCGTTTCCCTTCCGGCGCTGTTCCGGAATCGGGATGGAGAGTTTGCCGGAGAGATACTGCCCGGTAATGGATTCCTTGCATTTCAGAAGTCCTGCCGGTGTGCCCGAATAGACGACATTGCCGCCGTTGACGCCGGCGCCGGGGCCGATGTCTACAATATGATCTGCTGCCAGCATCGTGTCATCGTCATGCTCGACAACGATCAGCGTATTCCCAAGGTCCCGCAGATGCTTCATGGTGGCAATGAGCATGTCATTGTCCCGCTGGTGCAGGCCGATGCTCGGCTCATCGAGGATATACAGCACACCGACGAGCGAGGAGCCGATCTGCGTTGCCAGACGGATGCGCTGGCTCTCACCGCCCGAAAGCGTGCCTGCCGAACGTGACAGTGTCAGATATTGCAGACCCACGCTCGACAGGAAACTGAGCCGGTCACAGATCTCCTTGATGATGCGGTCTCCGATGAAGCGCTGGTGCTCGGTCAGTTCAAGTGACTGGAAGAACGCAAGTGCTTTGACAACAGAAAGCTGGGTCAGCTCGTGAATATTCAGTCCCCCGACTGTGACGGACAGTACCTCGGGCTTCAGCCTTGCGCCCTTGCAGGCATCGCAGGTGACTTCGCCCATATAATCCTCCAGTTCTGCTCTCGAATAGACAGAAGTGGTCTCCTGATAGCGGCGCTCAAGGTTATGGACGACGCCCTCGAATGCCGAATAATAGACACCGCCGCCAAGCTCTCTGCTGCGGTGCAGTTCAAGCTTCTCGCCGTTCGTGCCATAGAGGAACACCTGCACAACCTCGTCCGGCAGGTCTTTCACGGGCGTATCGAGAGAGATGCCATATTTCTTGGCAATGGCTGTGTAATACATCATCGAGACAGAGCCTTCTTCAAGGTGGTTCCAGCCTGATGCATGGATGGCGCCGTCTGCGATGCTCAGCTCCGGATTCGGAAGAATAATGTCCGGGTCGATCTTCTGGAAGATACCAAGACCGGTGCATTTCGGGCAGGCGCCGAACGGATTGTTGAACGAGAACATCCGTGGCGTGAGCTCCTCGATGCTGATGTTGTGATCGGGGCAGGCATAATTCTGCGAAAAGGTCAGCGTCTCGCCGTCAACGACATCCACATGAATGATGCCGCCGGTCAGGGAGCTCACGGTTTCAAGGCTGTCCGTCAGTCGTGTCTGAATCCCCTCCTTGATGACAAGGCGGTCTACGACGATCTCAATGGTGTGCTTGATGTTCTTGTCAAGTTTGATCTCCTCGGACAGGTCATAGAGAATGCCGTCGATGCGCACACGGACGTAACCGCTCTTTCTCGCACGTTCAAGCTCCTTGACATACTGTCCCTTCTTGCCACGGATGATCGGCGCAAGAAGCTGGATGCGGGTGCCTTCCTCAAGGGACAGGATCTGATCGACAATCTCGTCAATACTCTGCTGATGAATCTCCCTGCCGCAGACCGGGCAGTGCGGGATGCCGATGCGGGCATACAGCAGACGCAGATAGTCATAGATCTCCGTGACGGTTCCCACAGTCGAGCGGGGGTTCTTGGAGGTCGTTTTCTGGTCAATGGAGATGGCGGGAGAGAGTCCCTCGATGCTGTCCACATCGGGCTTTTCCATCTGTCCAAGGAACATCCGGGCATAGGAAGACAGGCTCTCGACATAGCGCCGCTGGCCGTCAGCATAGATCGTATCAAACGCCAGCGAGGACTTGCCGGAGCCGGAAAGACCGGTCATAACGACCAGTTTATCCCTTGGGATGGTCAAATCTATATTTTTCAGATTGTTGGCTCTTGCGCCTTTGATGATGATCTCATTTCTCTGCATAAATCTTACATCCTTACTTGGTTTCGCTTGTTTTTTCTGATGCCGGAGCTGCGGAAATCACAGCCGGATAGTACACACCTACTGCCTGACGCCACAGAACAGGCGTTTGCAGCAGCCGGAGCATGCTGTCCCGATCCTCACCGTCACCTGCGGCGGGCGGTGCGGTCAGGTATTTCTCCGGAATGTGCCCGCAGGCATACAGCACATAGCTGATTTTTCCGCTCTCATCACAGACGATTGCATAACGGCTCCCCGGCTGTAACGCATTGTCCGCATCCAGCAGATATGCCGCAAAGCCGCCTGCCTGGCCGGTGAGCCTGCCGGTGCCGGCGAATTCCTCCGCCGCATGACCGTCCGCACGATAGCTCTCCGCCGCTAAAAAGACGGTGCGTGCAGCACTGTTCAGGTCGGTGTAGCGGCTCTTTGCCGTATTCCGCAGATGCATCCAGTCGAGGAGCAGCATCATCGCCGCAAGCAGCACGGCAAGCAAAATGATCTTCCACAGCGCAGGCTTTTTCTCGGTTTTCTGCATGCTGCGCCTCCCTCAGTCGCTCATTGTGTTCTTGGAGTCGTCCGTATACCAGACGGCAACGGCTTTTTTTCGACGGAATGCGAAATGGCTGTCCAGGAGCGCCATCTGTTCCTCATAGACCGGCGGATGTGTCAGGTATTCGCGCGGGATCTCCACCTCGGAGTTGAATGCATACTCGATCTGACCGTTCCTGTCCAGCACAAGCCCGAACCATTCACCCTGCGCATTGCTGTCGTAGCGCAGAATATAATCCTCGAAGGCGCTGTTTCCCGGTTCGATCTGCCAGATGCCGGATTCCAGCTTGTTGCCTTCCTTTTCCCATTCCATGCAGACCTTGGCAAAGACGTGCGCATTGGAGCATTTCGTCTGCATCCGGGAATAGGTCGTGTAGCCAAGCATCTCGCCGATCAGCCACCAGCAGCCCACAATGCACAGGAGCACCGCAGCCAGGATGATGACAAATCGCTTTTTGAATCGTTTTTTCGGAGCTGCCTCTTCGTTCAGAAGCTGATCGTCCGGCTCGTTTTTCACCCCATGTCACTTTTCTCCTTTCAGCTTCCTGATCTCGTCACGAAGGAAGGCAGCGTGCTCGAATTCGAGCATCTTGGCAGCTTCCTTCATCTGGGCGGTGAGGTTCTCAATAAGCGCCTCACGCTCCTTTCTGGAGAGCTTCTTGCCGGTGGTTTTGGCCTCGACATCTGTTTTTTTCGAGATCTCGATGACCTCATGGACATCCTTGACGATGGTCTGCGGCACAATTCCGTGCTCCTCATTGAAGGCGATTTGCAGCGCACGGCGGCGCTCTGTCTCACGGATGGCACGTTCCATCGAGCCGGTCACGGTATCCGCATACATGATGACCTGTCCGTGGGCATTTCTTGCCGCTCTGCCGATGGTCTGCACCATCGAGGTCTCGCTGCGGAGGAAGCCTTCCTTATCCGCATCGAGGATCGCCACGAGCGATACCTCCGGGATATCCAGGCCCTCACGCAGGAGGTTGATGCCGACGAGCACATCAAATTCCCCAAGCCGCAGATCACGGATGATCTCCATACGCTCGATGGTGTCAATGTCATGGTGCAGATAGCGCACACGGGTGCCCATCTGTTCCAGGTAGCTGGTGAGATTCTCCGCCATTTTCTTGGTCAGGGTCGTGACGAGCACACGCTCGTTTTTCTCCGCACGGATGCGGATCTCGGAGAGCAGATCATCCATCTGACCCTCCACGGGCTTGACGATGATCTCCGGATCGACAAGGCCAGTCGGCCGGATGACC
The DNA here is from genome assembly GCA_017528675.1 of Oscillospiraceae bacterium. Lineage (GTDB taxonomy): Bacteria > Bacillota > Clostridia > Oscillospirales > Ruminococcaceae > UBA3855. The sequence continues at coordinate 7,364 of JAFXOO010000013.1, forward strand.
TGCTCGACAATATCGCTGGAGTGCGCCCGTTCATAATCGCCGGGCGTAGCCGAAACAAAAATTGCCTGCCCGATGTGGCGCTCAAACTCCTCAAACCGCAGCGGACGATTGTCGAAGGCGCTCGGCAGACGGAAGCCATAATCAACAAGTGTCTGTTTTCTTGCACGATCTCCGGCGCTCATCGCACGCACCTGTGGGATGGTCACATGACTCTCGTCCACAATCAGCAGGAAATCCTCCGGAAAATGATCGAGCAGCGTGTAGGGAACGCTGCCCGGAGGACGGCGGGAAAGCACTCTTGAATAGTTCTCGATACCGGAACAGAATCCCACCTCCCGGAGCATCTCAATGTCATAATGCGTCCGCTGGGCAATGCGCTGGGCTTCGATGAGCTTGTGGTTTTCGGTAAACCACGCCACACGCTCTGCAAGCTCGGCTTCGATATCCGCAATGGCCGCTTCCATCTTATCATCCCCGACAACATAGTGCGATGCCGGGAAAATTGCGGCATGCTGCAAGACAGACTTCATCTTGCCTGTGAGGACATCAAACTCGCTGATACGGTCGATCTCATCTCCGAAGAATTCCACACGGATAGCCGTATCCGTCGAGCTTGCCGGAAAGATCTCCAGTACATCGCCCCGCAGACGGAACTTATTACGGGAGAAGTCAATATCGTTGCGCTCGTACTGGATGCCGACCAGCTCACTGATAAGCTGTGCAGGCGGTTTTTCCATGCCGGTGCGGACGGATACTGCCATATTGCGGTATTCCTCCGGTGAGCCAAGGGAATAGATACATGAGACAGACGCCACTATGATAACATCACGGCGCTCCGCCAGTGCCATAGTGGCAGAGTGGCGGAGCTTGTCGATCTCATCATTGATTGAAGAATCCTTCTCGATATAACTGTCTGTGCTCGGAACATAGGCCTCCGGCTGGTAGTAGTCGTAGTAGCTGACAAAATACTCAACCGCATTCTCCGGAAAAAAAGCCTTGAATTCCGAGCAGAGCTGTGCGGCAAGAATCTTGTTGTGTGCCAGAACCAGTGTCGGCTTGTTGAGATTCGCAATCACATTGGCCATGGTATAGGTTTTACCGGATCCGGTCACACCAAGCAATGTCTGGATATCCCTGCCATGCTGCAAGCCCTCTGTCAGTTCCCGGATCGCCTTGGGCTGATCTCCTGCGGGCTGATAGGGGGCGTGCAGTCTGAATTTGTCCATCGTCAGGCTCCTTTCGTCGTCCGCCGGCTCAGATCATCTGAGCGGCGGACTGTATGCACCGGTTTCAATCATCGAGACTGCTTTGCCCTGTGCGACAATAATATGGTCAATCAGGCGAACGCCAAACTGCGAAAGCACCTCAGAAATGTGTGCAGTCGCACTGACGTCCTCATAGGATGGGAACGCAGAGCCCATCGGATGATTGTGCGCCAGAACCACAAGCCGGCAATGTGAATACATTATCCCTTTCAGCAATGACTGATGATTCAGATTCACCTGCCCGATGGAGCCCCTCGCCACAACAAATTGGTGCCGGACCCGCATGCTGTCATCCAGACATGCCGCAATGACAACTTCCTCCTGCTCATAATCAAGTTTCTGCACAAAATAATCACAGCGCTCCTCTGGTGTATTGAGGGAAGCGCCTTCTGTTTCATAATAATCCAGTGCAATCAGCAATTCACGCAGAAAAATGATAAAATCAGCAGAAGAACGTCCAACACCGGGCACCCGGATAAGCTCCTCATACGTTGCACGCAGCACTTCTCTGACGGATCCAAATGTATCAATCAGAGCATGTCCGATCTCATTGGTATTTGCCCTTGGAATCACATGGAACAGAATATACTCCATAATCTCGTGCTCAGCGAATCCCCGGAAGCCATTTGCCCGCACCCGTGCACGCATGCGCTCTCTGTGGCCTGCATGAGGATTTTTCATCGGTTTAGATTTTGTATTACCAGGCATGTTACACCCTCCTTTTTTCTGTCAGGTCTTTTCAAGTTGTTTATTTTATGGTATAATGGTAGTATCAACTGCAAAGGAGCAAACCAATGCGTACCATTCAAATCAAAACCAATGATGCCGGACAGCGGCTCGATAAATTCTTGCAGAAGCTCATGCCTGCCATGCCGAAAAGCATGCTGTACAAGCTCATCCGCAAAAAAGACATCCGTCTCAACGGCAAACGCTGTCAGGGCGCAGAAATCCTCTCGACCGGGGATGAAGTGCGCATTTTTGCGAAGGAAGAATTCTTCACATCCTCGCAAAAAACGGCACAATCTCCCTTTCTGGCAGCGCAGGGAAAGCCGGATATCCTCTTTCTATGCGATCACATTCTTGTGGCATACAAACCTTCCGGGATGTATGCACACGGCGGAGAAAACGGCGCTGTTTCACTGCTTGACGAGATCCAGAAGTACCTCTATAACAAGGGGCTTTACCTTCCGGAGCAGGAGCAGACCTTTGCGCCGGCACTCTGCAACCGGATTGACCGGAACACCGAAGGGCTGGTCATTGCAGCGATCACTGCGGAGGGACTCCGCACCATGAACGCCGCTATCCGTGACAGACTCGTACACAAGCACTACCTCGCTGTGACAGCCGCTCACCTGCCGGAGCAGAAGGCAACCTGCACTGCATGGCTGCGCAGAGACGAGCGTACACGCCGTGTCACCGTCACGGACGAACCGGCTGACGGCAGCAAGCGCATTGTGACGCAATACAAAGTGCTCGCACAAAACGGAAACCTCCAGCTCGCAGAAATCAATCTGCTGACCGGACGCACACACCAGATCCGTGCACATCTTGCACATCTGGGCGCACCTCTGCTGGGGGATCCGAAGTACGGCGGAAACGATATGCGTGAGGAAAACCAGTGTCTTTGTGCACATTCCCTCACTTTTACAGGACTGTCCGGAACAATACTCGATACTATGAACGGACTCACCGTCAGGGCGCCTCTGCCGGATTTTGTCCGCCGCTATTTCCCGGAGTATCAGGAGAGCTGAGCAAGCATCTCCTCCTCAGTAAGGACAGGAACCCCAAGTTCCTGTGCTTTCGTGAGCTTACTGCCGGCATCCTCGCCGGCGATCACATAATCTGTCTTTTTTGAGACCGACCCCGCCACCCTGGCACCTGCGGCCTCAAGTGCTTTTTTCGCATCGCTGCGCTTCATCTGGGAAAGCGTACCCGTCAGAACAACCGTCTTTCCGCTGAAAAACGTATCCTGCGCTGCACGGAGCTTTTCATAGGGCATGGTAAGCCCCGCATCCTTGAGCTTAGCAAGCAGGACGGAAACAGAGGAATCGTGCAAAGCATTGTACACGCTCTCTGCCATCACTGAACCAAAGCCCTCTATTCCGGCAATTTCGTCAACAGAAGCAGCTTCAATCGCCTCAAGAGAGCCAAATTCTGCACAGAGAAGCTGTGCAGACTTCTGACCGATGCCACGGATGCCAAGTGCATACATCACACGGTCTAAAGGGGCATTCCGTGAACGGTTAATTGCTTCAATCAGGTTCCCCGCCGACTTCTCCTTGAAGCCTTCAAGCTGCAAAAGCTGCTGCACAGTTAAATCATACAGTCCGGCAGCATCCGTAAGCAGCTTCGCATCAAGCAAAGCTGTTACAATGGCGGGGCCAAGACCTTCGATATTCATCGCATCACGGGAGGCAAAATGCACAAGCTGCTTATGAAGCTGCGCAGGACAGGAGATATTCGGACAGCGAAGAACCGCTTCCGCCTCGTCCCTGACTGCTTTTGTACCGCAGACCGGGCAGCATTCCGGAAGCCGATAGGGCTGCGCCCCCTGCGGGTGATGTACACTCCGCAGCACTTCAGGAATGATATCGCCGGCTTTGCGCACCAGAATAGTATCCCCGATACGAATGTCCTTCTCTGAAATAAAATCCTGATTATGCAGCACTGCACGAGAGACACTGGTGCCGGCAAGCAGAATGGAATCGAACACTGCCACAGGCGTCAATGCGCCAGTTCTACCGACATTGACTTCAATCTCCCGCAGGACAGTCTCCTTCTCCTCGGGAGGAAATTTATAGGCAATGGCCCATTTCGGTGTCTTAGCCGTAGCCCCCATTTCTTCTCTTGCAGCAAGGGAATTGAGCTTAATCACAACGCCGTCTATATCATAAGGCAAATCCGGACGGGAATCACCGATTGCTGCGATGGCAGCAAGGATCTCCTCTGTTGTCCGGCAGATTTTTCTGCCAGAAATCACCCGCAGGCCCTGTGCCTCCAGAAATTGCAGTGTTTCATGATGCGTTGAAAAGCTACGCCCCTCACACCGCTGTAAGTTAAAAATAAAAATATCAAGATTACGCTTTCTCGTCACCGCCGCATTCTTTTGCCGTAAAGACCCGGCAGCAGCATTACGGGGATTCTTGAAAGGCTGCTCATCATTTTCTTCCTGCTCACGGACGAGCGCAAAAAAGCTGTCACGAGGCATATACACCTCACCTCTTGCCTCGACCAGCGGCAGTGCATCATGCAGATGCTGGGGAATCGAGCCAATGGTGCGCAGATTTTCCGTCACATCTTCACCAACAAAGCCGTCCCCTCTTGTAGAACCAAGCGATAAAACACCGTCCCGGTACTCCAGAGAAACTGACAGGCCGTCGATTTTGGGCTCAACGCTAAACGAAGCGTCAGGAACAACAGCACGGCAGCGTGACACAAATTCCGCTACAGCTTCCGGTGCAAACACATCCTGAAGGCTTTGCATCTGAACCGCATGCGGTACCTTCGCAAACGTACTGGAAGCAGA
>JAFXOO010000149.1 GCA_017528675.1 Oscillospiraceae bacterium
ATTTCTGACGCCGCACGGGTGTTGGTCAGCTTATGCATATTGGCGATATTCTGAGGAGAAATACTCTCGAATCCTATCACGAGCCCAAGGCATCCGCTTGCCACCATCAGCTCCATGAGTTCCGGATCCTGTAACATGTCCATGCTTCCCTGGCTCACCCAATGAATCCTGAGCGGAATGAGCGCCCGGAACAATTCCTTTGCTTTCGCTCGGTTGCACACGATGTTGTCATCCACAAAGAACAAAAGCCTGCGCTTCTGTGAAGCAATCTCCCGCAGCACCTCATTTACCGGACGGCAATAATGATGAGCGCCGAAATAGACCGAAGATGCGCAGAACTCACATTTATGCGAGCATCCCCTTGAGAATTGCAGCAGCGAAATCGGAAGATATCCCTTCCCCTCGAACAGGTCACGCCTTGCGATGATGCCCTCCTGCGGGCAGAAGGGCTGGTTCGCCCGGTAGCACGCCTGCATATGACCTGCCTGAAAATCCCGGATCATCTGTGCCCAGACCGGCTCCGCATCCCCGATAATGACACAATCACAGTGCTTCCCGACTTCCTCCGGGATGAGCATGGCATGCATTCCGCCCATCACAACTTTCACACCACGGGCACGATATTCTGCCGAAATCTCATAGGCACGCCGTGCGGTAAAGGTTTCAACCGTAATGCCTACCAGATCGGTCGGCTCATCATAGGGGATCGGCTCCATCCGGTCATCGTAGAGCACGACCTCCACATCGGGGGGCGTGAGTGCCGCCAGAATTCCGAGAGGAAGCGGTTCCATACGCCCCTCGTCCACATACAGACTATGCTCCCGGCGCCCGATATTCGGTTTGATCAGCGTCAGCTTCATCGCCGAGCACACCTCCCAACAACTGTCCCTGCTTGGCTTGAATCTCCCGTCCGGAGATGATATTCGCCAGCAGAAATACACCGATATTTCTAAGATATAGATGATGCGGTGCCCCGAACAACCTTTTCAAGACACAGGACAGCGAGTAAAACCTCGTTCGCATCGAAAGGCATCCTGCTTGCAGTTCCTCCGGGGTCATATGCTTCGGAAGAAAGGCCGTCTCCCCGTAGCGATAGGTATCCGAAAGCCACCAATGCGCATACCGAAGCCGGTTTTCCTGTTCCATCCGCTTGTAGACACCCGTTCCGGGCATCGGGATGAGCGGGTTGAAATTTGTGACTGCAATGTGATTGCGAACTGCAAAGTCAAAGGTTTTCTCGAACACATCCGGCTCATCGCTGTCGCAGCCGAGCACAAATGTCCCGTAAATCATCAGCCCGTGGCTGTAGATGCGCCGGATGAGCGCCTCATACTCCTGCACAATATTAGCTGATTTGTGCATCTCCGCAAGACTGTCCGCATTCAGGCTCTCAAAGCCCATCAGCACGAGAAAGCACCCCGCCTTCCGCATCGCCGCAAGGAGTTCGTCGTCCCGTGCGGCATCCATACTGATCTGGCACGCCCAGCGCTTCCTGAGCGGTGTAATCGCCCGGAGCAAAGCCATTGCAGAATTCCGGTCATAGAACAGGTTGTCGTCCGCAAAGAACAGAACACGCTCCTTCATTGCCCGCAGTTCAGCAGCCACTGCCTCAGGAGATTTTCGCCGCACACAGTGGTACATTGTCTTGATTGAACAGAAGTCGCAGTTGAATTTGCAGCCCCTTGAAATCTGACAGACGCCGATTCCATGGTATCTGTGCCGGTACACGCCCGGAACATCCGCAGCCGGAATCAGTCCGGAGCGTTCCCCGCCGCTGTAAATCGCTTTCGGACTTTTTTGCTCACAATCCCGCAGGAAGGGCCGCCAGGTTTCCTCCGCATCTCCGATGAGCACCGTATCAGCATACCGCAGCATTTCCTTTGCACAGACAGCCGCATGAAACCCGCCCATTACAATAGTCATACCGGGACGCCGGTATTTTTTTGCCAGTATATATGCTCTTTTGGCTGTATATGTCTCTACGGACATCGCCAGAATATCGCAGTCGAGCGTCTCCGGCAGCCTTTCTGCCCGCTCATCGAGGAACAGAATCTCGTGCTGCTCCGGTGTGAGCTGCCGGATGATGCCGAATAAAATCGGCTTCATTGCATCGGTCGCAATGTGCTCGAACATGTTCAGCCGCAGAAAAATAATTCTCATCCGCTATCCTCTGTTCAGATTGTGATACTGGCGTTCCGCTTACCGGATGCCAATAAAATGAAATCCAATATTCGCCCCCAGCAGAAAGCCCCCTGCGCCGTGAAACAAAGCCGGTGAACCGAATACCCGACGGGAGACCCTGCCCCACCGATAGGCATTCTTCCAGACCTCACGATACACGGAATGCAGCCGTTCCGGGGCGATGTGTGCAGGCTGGTAGACCACATGATGCTGGTTGTAGAGATCCCAGTTCTTCGTCAGGATCCGCCCGTCCTGCTCCATCTCGTCATAGAGCTTCGTGCCGGGATAGGGCGTTAAAATGGCGAATTTGCAGAGATCCAGTCCGAGCCTGTCCACCCGTTCCGGAAGTGACCGGAGTTCCTCCTCCGTGTCATCATCAAACCCCAGAACAAAGCAGCCGTTCACACCAATGTGATGGCTATGGATATTCCGGATGATCTCCTCGTATTTGTCGGCGTTGTGGAAGCGCTTGTGAACGCCGGACAGGGACTGTGAATTGATGGATTCCAGTCCGATCACCACACCCCGGCAGCCGCTTCGATAGGCAATGTCCATCAGCTCATGGTCACAGCCGAAGTCGGCTGTCGCATCCGATGCCCACAGAATATGCAGCGGCTCCATCGCCCGCATCAGCTCGATGGCATATTCCCGCTTTCCAAAGAAATTCGGGTCATAAAAGACGTAATGCCGTGCTTTCAGGGATTTCAGCTCGGCAATGACATCCGCCACCGGGCGTGGATTGCTTTTCCACATTGTGCGCATGGAGCAGTATTTGCAGGCATTCATGCAGCCACGGTCTGCAATCACCGCCGGGATTTTCAGCTTGCCCCGCTTCGTGACCTTATCCCTTGCCGGTACCGGATAATCCGCCGGACAGACGGTGGTATCCCGGTAAAACGGCTTTGCATGGCCGGAAATCCAGTCCTGTAAAAAGACCGGAAGCGCCTTTTCCGCAGGTCCTGAAATCACGGTATCGCAGTACTGCCCCGCTTCCTCCGGCAGTGCTGTGGCATGATAACCGCCCACAGCCACATAGCTTCCCCGTTTGCGGAATTCCTCGCAATGCCGGTATGCCGAAATGGCAGACGAGGTCTCGAAGGAGATGAGCACAAGGTCATAATGCACCCGGTCATAGTCCACATGCTGGGAATTCTCGTCGATCACGTCGATCGTCTCAAACATCCCCGCCGGCACCAGCGCATAAAGCACCGCCAGCGTCAGGGACGGATAGGACAGCAGGCTTGAAAAACGGCTTCGGTATGCTGTTTCATCCCGATTCCACGCCTGTACGATCAAAAGCCGCATCAATTCACCTCCCTGAAGCGGCCGTTCTGCCGCTTTGCTGTTGAAACAAATCTCTGATGTCAGCTATCTTTATTATACCATAAAGCAAATCAGATTGCAAGAATCCAGGCAAATACCACAACCGTGAACCTATACAAAACATGATCGTCAAAATTATGCAAATCGCCGATTATGTAGAAGAAGTGTCAGAATCCGGCTTACAAATGTGTATAGAAGGTAAAGCAAGCCAAAAGGAGGTATTTGCCATGAAAAAACGCATCATCGCTTTGCTCACCGCAGCCGTCCTGCTGGTGCCGTCCGGCGCTTGCAGCAAGAAGCCGAAGGGCTCCACGCTACAGATCGACCTGTCCACATCCTATGTATCTGAGCCGTTTGACAAGAACGGCGTCCGCTACGATATGGTCACGGTCACGGACAAGGGCTATGTCTGCCAGCGTTTTATCAAGCTGAAAGACACCGCACTTTCCCTCTATGACCCCGAAAAGAACGAATGGCGGGACATCCACAAGAACCAGAGCAATCTCCCGGACTGGACAGGCGTCCTCCCGGACGGCCGGCTGGCAGCGCTCTATAATGTATCAGCGGGCATCGTCGGCGGGTGGTATGATTTTGACGGCAAGAACCGTGTGCTGGAGATCTATGACGATGACCTGAACGTGGCGGAGGAGCGCAAGCTGCCGGACAGTGTGTCCAAGGGGATCCTCCAGAGCGACAATATTACCGCTGACGGCGACGGCAACTGGTACTTTCTGCCGATGGATGACGAAATGCCGGACAGCGTGGAGGTCTATGTGCCGGATTTCAGCCCCAAAGGCAAGATCCCGGTCGGTGAAAGCTATCTCCACAGTCTGACCGTTGGGCGTTCCGGTCAGGTCTACGGCATCGGAGACAGCGGCGGCTCCCTACAGCTTCGTCGCCTCGATCTCGGTACCATGACGGCGGAGCCCGTTGGCACACCTATCGCCAGTCAGGTCGATTCCATTGCAGCCGGGCCGGATTATGAGCTGTATTATTATAACAACACAGGCATCTACGGCTTGCAGGATGACTGGACACCCAAGCTCCTTGTGGACTTCCGGAATTCCGATTTGCTGGGGTATTGCTCCAATCTGCATCCGCTGCCGGGCGGCGAATTTGTCATCCTGTACAGCAAAGGAAACGAAACTCCGAAGCTCTATCGTCTGCGACAGCGCACAGAGGAGGAGCTGGCGGGCACACAGATCGTCACGCTGGCCGGGGTGGATCTGCCGCAATCGCTTGTGAGCAATATCTGCGACTACAACCTTTCGCAGACGGATGTGCGCATTGTGATGAAGGACTATGCAGACGACTATAAAAGCGGGGAATATTTCTATTACGGCGGAAACTGGATGGACTCCTCGTATTACCGGGTCGTGAACCAGCAATCCGGCACGCAGCCCTATCCGGAGGCTGCCGAAGCGTTCAAAAATGATCTGCTTACAGGTATCGTACCGGACATCATCTGTATGGATTCCATGCCCTATCAGCAGCTTTCCAACAAAGGGCTTCTGACTGATCTATGGCCAATTCTCGAACAGGACGAGCGGTTTGATCCGAAGGCGTATTATATGACATTCCTCGAAGGATTAAAGCATGGAGACAAGCTCGAACGCATCGGGTTCAGTTTCATCGTGGACACCGCCGTTGCCAGAACAGAACTGGTCGGTACACAGCAGGGACGCACACCTGAGGAATATATTGAGATGATCGAAAGCAGGCCGGAGGGGATGGATCTGATCTTCGACCCGTCCAGGGAATATCTCACGCAGCTCTATCTGACCGGGAGCCAGTCCTCGTTCATCGACCGGGAAACCATGACATGCAGCTTCAATTCCG
>JAFXOO010000150.1 GCA_017528675.1 Oscillospiraceae bacterium
AAGCCCGCCTGACGGCTTGGCGGCACATCTGCTTGCATCTTTTCCGTCATCTTGCACAGAAATTCCTTGCTGGGCGCCAGCCCAGCGGCGTCATTTCTATACAATCTGACGAAAAATCTGACTGCGCATCTGCACCACCAGATCTGTGCGGTGTTGCCTTAAGGGTTTGACAGGTACAGACTTTTTTGCTATAATAAGTATATTCAGTATCCGTGCATCAGCATAGTTTCAGAGAGGAAGATCAAAATGAAAGAACTTACATCGTTACAGAAAACAGACCGGCATATGCGGATTGCCATGATTGCGGCATTGATCCTGTTTGTCCTTTCTGTTGTGCTCTGTTTTGTCTGCTCGGCAGGGCGGCTGGAGGTGACCATCCCCCATGACCACACGCCGGAGCAGTTTTTGACGGAAAATGAGACAGTCCGTAGTGAGCTGATTCCCGGTAATGATTCGAAGATTCTTGTCATCGCCAAGGCAACCGGACTGACTTATCTGGAAAACGGGGACACGATCCTTGCGCTTCAGGTGTACCCCGGCGGGATCATCTATAACCGGGTGAACTTCACGTTCTCAGGCTATCAGGAGCTGATTCTGATCGTACAGATCTATTTGCTTGTGATGACGGTGCTGACGGGGGCGTTTTTCTTTGTCCGTTCAAAGCTGGAGCTCTACTCCTACACGACGCTGTTTGCCGGGGGCGCATTCTTGTTTCTGCTCTGTAATGCGGCGGTAATACTGCTTGCCGTAATCTATACCTATCACAGCAATGACGAGAACGCCATGCTGTGGGTGTATGATCTGCTTACCAGTGCCGGTGCGATGTTCCTTGGCATCAGTTCGCCGTTTTTGCTGGTGTTTGCACTGGCGCTGACCATCAGCAACCTGGTTCTCATCAGGCGGGAGGGTCTCTCGGTGGCACGGATTCCGGGGCTTCTCATGAGCTTCCTGATTGTAATGGGAATTGTGGGTTACGTCTGGCTGGCCAATTCGTTCCAGGCAGGAAGCGAGCGGGAGATGAAGGCGCATGCCGCACTGGAGAATGTCTATGCCCTGGTTTTTGCCTACCTGGAGACAATGCTTGTCAGCGCATGTATCTGCGGGCTGATCGCTGCCAGACGCAGACCGGCACCGGATAAGACGCATATCCTCATCCTGGGCTGCCGTGTCGGGGAGGACGGAAAGCCGCTGCCGCTGCTGCGGGGCAGAATTGATGCTGCCATCCGCTTTGCACAATGGCAGCAGGAGCAGACCGGCGAAGCCGTGTGCTTTGTGCCCTCCGGCGGACAGGGCACGGATGAAATCATCTCTGAGGCGGGCTGTATGCGCAATTATCTGATTGAGCAGGGAATTCCGGAATCCCGCATTCTTGTGGAGGACAAGTCCACGAACACGCTGGAAAATATGCGCTTCTCCCTTGCGAAGATCCGGGAGACCTGTGAGTCACCGAGGATTGCCTTTGCTACCACCAATTACCATGTGCTGCGCAGCGGCATCATTGCTCTGAACAGCGGAATCCGGACGGAGGGCGTAGGCGCCCGCACGGGCTGGTACTTCTGGCCGAATGCCTTCATCCGGGAATTTATCGGGCTGCTGGTGAGCAAATGGAAGCTGCATATTATCTGGCTGGCAGTGTTCTGTGCCGGTGCGGCTGCACTCAATCTGATCTTTCCGCTGTGAGAGGGAAACTGTGCAAAGTGCGGAATACGTCGGATTTCCTGTTACCGTTTTGTCAGAAAGCACGCTGTTTTTACCAGTTTTAGCCGACGGCGAATTTGAAAATCGTTCATCTCTCCAAATAAATCGGAAACTCTGTGAACATTTTGAAATGATAGTTGACATTTCAGCCGGAATGCGCTATAATGCTTAGCAAGGGCTGAGAAAAGAAGAAGCCCGCTGATCAATCCACTGTTTGAGTTATGTGAGAGGAGTATGGATTTATGAAAAAGAAGATTGCACTGTTGATGGCACTTTCCATGCTGGCATGCAGCTTTGCAGCCTGCGGCAAGACGGAGGAGAGCGTTGCGGAGTCTGTTACTGAGGCTGTTGAGACAACTGAAGCAACGGAAGCAGAGACCGAAATCACCTACATTGAGGATCCGTCCGTCATTGGTACCTATTATTGTGACAGAGCCAAGCTCGACATCACCAGCAACGATGCAAAGGCTTTCCTGATTACCATCGTATGGGGTTCGAGTGCAACGGAGTCTGCTGAGTGGGATGCAGTCGGCCATCTCGACCAGGATCATGTAATGCACTATGAGGGATGTCGCATGCAGCATGTTACCTATGCATCAGACGGTTCCCAGTCCGACGTTGAGGTAGTTTACAGCGACGGCGATGGCACACTGGTCTTCACGGAAGCCGGCGTTGAGTGGCACGACAACAAGGAGGATGCCGGCAAGGGTATGCTCTTTGTAAGAGCTGAGGCTGAGGAGGAGACAACCGAGGCTGAGGAGGAGACGACTGAGGCTGCAACAGAGGCTGCAACGGAGGCTGCTACCGAAAAGCCCACTGAGAAGGCAACAGAGGCTGCTCAGGCAGCGACAGAAGCCCAGAAGCTTGTTTTTGAGGGCAGCTATGCCGAGAAGAATGCAGGCAGAGGCAACATCAACATCACACCTAACGGCGACGGCACCTTCACCGTTCGTGTTCACTGGTCGGAATCGGCATCTGCCAGCAACGACTGGGAGTTCACCGGCACACCTGACGAGGAAAACGTGCTGGTTTACAACAACGGCAGAAAGATTCACACAGAATTCGGTGAGGACGGCAACCCGACTACGGATGCTGAGGGTAAGGAGACACCTTACGATGTCTACACCGATGGCACCGCTACGCTGCGTCTGACCAGCGAGGGCCTGATCTGGGTGGATGACAAGGAGCACATTGCTGACGGCAACATTTTTGTAAAGCAGTAAGCGCTGCATCTACAGGTAAATTTACCCCCCTTCGGGTTTACGCCCGGAGGGGGGTTCTGTTTGTCGGCAGGGCCTTTTCCGGTGCGACGTGAAGTGCCCGTCGGGGAAGGGCTGCGTTTCCGGAATGGATTCAGCCGCCGGATGGCTCACAGTGCTGCATGTGTGTCACGATACGGCATCGTGAAGCGATTGCAGCAGCTCGACACACTTGAATTTGACCTCGAATTGTTCAGGCTGTGTGAGGATGGCGGAGGTTTCCTCGTCGAAATAGGCATCGGCGGAGGCTGCCGGCAGACACAGCGGCGGATACATCACGCACCACCAGTTATGACCCTCGCCCTTGCCGATCAGGATGCGCAGCGCATCATAGGCGCCTGCCGGCATGGTGATCTCGTCATACTGACGCTCGTCAAAATCCATCTGCACGAGCTGGACGGTAACTTTGTCCGTGCAGCCGTGCTTTTTCAGGACATCCTGTGCCAGCAGGCGGATGGTCTCCTGTTTTTCAAGCGCCCGCTGCTTCATCTCTGCGAGCGTGTCACAGCCGCTGAACAGCTCCTCTGAATGCCGCAGCAGTTCGTCCCGCACCAGCAGCTTGCGTTCCTGGTCTGCGGGAGTATCGGAATTAGCAAGAATATGCAGCCGCAGTACATCGCTGTGCAGGTTTTGCAGATGCTCCTGAAAAGAAGCAAAATTCCCCCATGCGATGGCTAAAATCAAGCCGATGGCTGCCGCTGCCTGTAGTTTCTTCATAACAATCACCTCGGCGTGAGTATGGACAGGCGGCGGCAGTTTATGCAGAAAGGATATTTTTGAGCAGAGGGTATTGCTTTTTTTGTGATTTTCGTGTATGATGGTAATAGAACATACAGAAAGGCGGGGATACCATGCAAATCTATGACCTGATACAGAAGACAAGACGGCTTGTGCCGTTGAGTGAGACAGAAATTCATACCCTTGTGGAGGGATTTACCAGGGGGGACATCCCGGATTATATGATGTCTGCGTGGCTGATGGCAGTCTGCTGCCAGGGATTGACAGCACAGGAAACGACGGAGCTGACGCTGGCGATGCGGGATTCCGGAGAATGCCTGGATTTGTCGGCGCTTGGTGCGCCGACTGTGGATAAGCACAGCACCGGCGGCATCGGTGACAAAACGACGCTGCTGGTGGCGCCGATTGTGGCGGCATGCGGCGGACTTGTGCCGAAAATGTCGGGCAGAGGGCTTGGCTTTACGGGCGGCACGATTGACAAGCTGGAGAGCATTCCGGGGTTCTCGGTCAATCTTGGACGGGAGGATTTTCTGCGCATTACCAAGGAGGTCGGATGCTGTGTGATCTCGCAGAGCGGCGATCTGACACCGGCGGACAAGAAAATCTATGCGCTGCGGAATCTGACGGCGACAGTGGACAGCATTCCGCTGATCTGTTCGAGTATTATGAGCAAAAAACTTGCGCTGGGGGCGGATTGTATTCTGCTGGATGTGAAGTACGGCCACGGGGCATTCATGAAGCATCCGGATGAGGCGGTGCTTCTGGCAGAGCTGATGGTCAATGTCGGAAAACAGGCTGGCAGACGGTGCCGTGCATTGATAACGGATATGAATGCGCCGCTTGGTGCCTGTGTCGGCAATGCGCTGGAAGTGGAGGAGGTTATCCGGATTCTGCGGTGTGAGACAAGGGGACGGCTCACGGAGCTGGCACTTGCACTGGCGGCGCAGATGCTGGTGCTCCTTGGAAAGGGCGATGTCGTGGAATGCCGTCAGATGGCGGAGGAGGCAGTAGCCTCTGGCAGAGCGCTGGAAAAGCTTGCGGCGATGATTGCGGCACAGGGCGGCAATGCGGCTGTCACGGAGGATTTGTCACTTTTGCCGCATGCTGCTGTGCAGCTCACGGTGCGTGCGCCGGAAAGTGGTTATATCCGGGATATCCAGAGCGAGGAGGTCGGACTTGCCTGTCTTGAGCTTGGTGCAGGGCGGACGGCTGACCATGCGCAGATTGACTATGGTGCCGGGGTGGTATTCAGCCGCAGTGTGGGTGAAGAAGCTGTCAAGGGTGAGCCGCTCTTTACGGTACATGGCAGCACGGAGGCGCTGTGTGAGGCAGCGGCCGGGCGCTTGCTGAGGGCTGTGACGATCACGGA
>JAFXOO010000151.1 GCA_017528675.1 Oscillospiraceae bacterium
ACCATTGCTGCAACGGATGCTGCATTCTGGAGTGCGGAACGTGTCACCTTGGTCGGGTCAACGATACCGGCCTGGATCATGTCCACATAGGTCTCGTTATACGCATCGAAGCCATAACCAACCTTCTCTGCATTCACAATCTTGTCAATGATGACACTGCCCTCAAGGCCTGCATTCACTGCGATCTGACGCAGCGGTGCTTCCAGAGCGGTGCGGATGATCTGTGCACCGGTCTTCTCATCGCCGTCCAGCTCATTTACGAGCTTCTCAACAGCCGGGATTGCATTGATCAGTGCAGTACCGCCGCCGGCTACAATGCCTTCCTCAACGGCCGCCTTGGTAGCTGCCAGAGCGTCCTCGATGCGGAGCTTCTTTTCCTTCATCTCGATCTCGGTTGCAGCACCGACCTTGATAACAGCTACACCGCCGGACAGCTTTGCCAGACGCTCCTGGAGCTTCTCACGGTCGAAATCAGAGGTAGCACTCTCGATCTGGTTCTTGATCTGTGCCACTCTTGCCTTGATTTCCTCGGATGCACCTGCACCGTCAACGATGATGGTGTTCTCCTTCTGGATAACCACCTGGCGTGCACGGCCAAGCTGTGCCATGGTCGTCTCGCTCAGCTCCAGACCCAGGTCTGCACTGATGACCTCAGCGCCGGTCAGGATGGCAATATCCTTCAGCATCTCCTTGCGTCTGTCGCCAAAGCCCGGAGCCTTGACAGCAGCACACTTGAAGGTGCCTCTCAGGTTATTCAGGATCAAAGTGGTCAGTGCCTCGCCCTCGATGTCCTCAGCGATGATGACAAGCTTCTCACCGGTCTTGACGATCTGTTCGAGCAGCGGCAGAATCTCCTGGATAGAGGCGATCTTCTTATCTGTCAGCAGGATGTAGGGATTGTCATAAACAGCCTCCATCTTCTCGGTATCGGTTACCATATAGGGGGAGATGTAGCCTCTGTCGAACTGCATACCCTCAACAACCTCGGAATAGGTGTCAGCGGTCTTGCTCTCCTCAATGGTGATAACGCCGTCAGAGGTTACCTTCTCCATTGCCTCAGCAATCAGTGCGCCGACTGTCTCATCTGCGGAGGAAACAGTGCCGACTCTTGCGATATCAGCGCTGCCTGCAACCGGCTTGGAGTTTGCCTTGATGGTCTCAACCGCAGCGTCAACTGCCTTGGCAATGCCCTTCTTGAGCACCATCGGGTTGGCGCCTGCTGCGATGTTCTTCATACCCTCACGGACGATAGCCTGTGCGAGCAGTGTAGCAGTGGTGGTACCGTCACCGGCTGCGTCGTTGGTCTTGGTAGCAACCTCCTTGACGAGCTGTGCGCCCATATTCTCGAAGGCATCCTCAAGCTCGATGTCCTTTGCGATGGTCACGCCGTCATTGGTGATGAGCGGTGCACCGAACTTCTTGTCAAGTACCACATTTCTGCCCTTCGGGCCGAGTGTGATCTTGACGGTATCTGCCAGCTTGTCGATACCGGCCTGAAGCGCCTTGCGGGCGTCCTCGCCGTATTTGATATCCTTTGCCATAGTAGATCTCTCCTTATCTGTAATATGATCCGGCCGCAATGCAGCCGATGGTAGGCTGTTCAGCCCTGATCCGCAGATCCCGGAACAGGAACTCAGTCAGTTACAATTGCCAGGATGTCCTCCTGACCTACGAGGGTGTACTCCTCGCCGTCAACCTTGACCTCAGTGCCGCCGTACTTTCTGGTGAGCACCTTGTCGCCCGGCTTTACAATCATCGGTACGATCTTGCCATTATCATCATACTTGCCGTCCCCGACTGCAATGACCTCAGCAACCTGGGGTTTTTCCTTGGCAGAGCCTGCGAGGATAATGCCACTCTTGGTGGTCTCCTCTGCTTCTGTCATCTTAATGAGTACCTGATCAAACAACGGTTTAATTGTCATGATGTATTCCTCCTTACGCTTTAGCACACTTCTTCGGGAAGTGTTAGCACTCATTCTCTCTGAGTGCTAATTCTATTTTACCATCTTTACAGGAAAAAGCAAGTGTTTTTTGAAAATTCGGCCATCTGCACAAAATTCGGTGTTGAAATTCCACCTTTTTTTACTGTAAAAACTTCGGACTGCCGTCATAGACATGCATCAGCTCCGGCAGCCATGAACGCCGCAGAAGCTTTTCGATCCCCTTCTCCCGGACGAATTCCGTCTCCTTCGCTGTGATCGGGATGACCCAGTGCAGGCGGGGCGATGTTCCCAGGAAATCGGGCATGGACGGGCACGCAAGCCCCGGCACCTGCGAGGCATCCACCAGCAGGAGCGAAGCAAATCCCCGGATGTTCGTGAAGTCAATGGTGTGGCCGTGGCCGAGATAGTCACGCTCCTGCCAGGGCATCTGCATGAGGTTATCGAGGATGGGCACCATGTATTCCGCCAGTCCTGCCTGCTGTTCCTGGCAGGCAAGCCCCAGCTCCATGCGGGCGTACTTCTGGTATTCGTTCCGGTAAAGGAGCTGTGCACCGGGGAGCTCTCCCTGTGACATGCCGACGGTCAGGTCATAGAGGATATCACGCTGCTTGCCCATCCACAGGCGGCGGTGGGGGAAGCTGCCACGGTCGAGGTCGAGATAGTGCTGCGGCTCGCCGGCAAATTTCGAGTACGACAGCCGGAACGCCTCATCGACAGCATTCCAGCCCTGCACAGTGAGGGTCAGACGCCACTGTTCATTGGCGTCATCCATACAGCGGCGGATCTCGTGTGCATCCTCCGGGCGCATCTCCCAGCCATAGCGGTGGAGCCCCTTCATATAGCGGGAAAATCCCGGAAAATCGTGCAATCCGGCGTAGGGCGGAATCGCACCGAGGATGCCCTCCCGGTCGAATACGATCGGGCTGTCGCCGGTCTTGTACCAATTGATATGCAGCGAGGCATCATCGAGGTCGATGCCGTTCAGGTCATGGCCGACGTTCTCCTTCGGCAGCAGAATCGAGCCGCTGCCGTCCGCAGTCATGGTATCCGGGGCGGGGCGGCGGTTGCAGAGCCACAGAATCCGGAGCACCTGTCCCTTGCGCTCCGGCGGCTCCATCAGGTAAAGATAATAAGCATTGTCATCCTTGCCGACGGCAGCTTCAAGACCGGTCAGCGGCGATTTGCTGAGACAGACAAACTCTGTTGACATCGGTTATTCCTCCACTTTTTTCTGGCCGAGCTTGCGCTCTGTGCCGTTGCGTAGTCTCTGGATATTCTCATGATGGCTGGTAATGATGACGACCGCCATGATGACCGTCTGGAGCACATGAATCAGAATCCACGGCAGCGTCCACTGACCGCCTGACCAGAAGTACTGCATCAGAAAGGTGATCGGCGGGCAGCAGGCAGTGGCAATGATAGACGACAGGCTGACGTATTTCGAGCAGAGCAAAATGATGCCGAAAATGCACATCAGGATGATGAACACCCGCCAGTCCAGCACCAAAAACAGCGACACGCCGACCAGAACGCCCTTGCCGCCCTTAAAGCCGTAATACAGCGGGAACACATGGCCGATGATGGCAAAAATGCCCGCCATGGCACCGTAGAAATAGAAGTCCGCCGAGCCGTTCAGGAGAATGTGGGCGAGGAACTGGCTCAGGAATACTGCAAGCACGCCCTTTCCGAGATCTCCGAGCAGCGTAATCAGTCCGCAGCCCTTGCCGAAGCAGCGCAGCGTGTTGGTCAGGCCGGCATTGCCGGAGCCGAACTGCCGCACATCCTCATGCCTGAGCAGCCGCACCGTGATGATGGCAGAATTGACGCTGCCGAGCAGATAACCGATCGCCGCCGCAATGACGGCCATTAAGATCAGCATAGGTAGTCCTCCTTACGAATCATTCCGGTTACGTTCCCGGACGATCATGCGCACCGGTGTACCTTCGAGTCCGAAGGTCGTGCGGATCTGGTTCTCCAGATAGCGCTGGTAGGAGAAATGGAACAGATCGGCACGGTTGACGAAGCAGACGAATGTCGGCGGCTTGGTCGATGCCTGGGTCATGTAGTAGATCTTCAGGCGGCGTCCCTTGTCCGACGGTGGCTGCACCCTGGCAACGGCATAGGCGAGGACATCGTTGAGCATACCGGTGGAAATGCGCATGGCATTCTGATCGGCTACGGATTTGATCATGCCAAAGAGCTTTTCCACTCGCTGACCGGTCTTTGCAGAGATGAAAATAAACGGCACATAGCTCATGAAGCTGAAGTCGTTTTCGAGATTTTTGCGGAATTCCTGCATGGTCTTGCCGGTCTTGTCCTCAACGGCGTCCCACTTGTTGACGGCAACGATGCAGCCCTTGCCCTGCTCATGGGCATAGCCTGCGACCTTGGAATCCTGCTCGGTAAAGCCGGTGGTAGCGTCGATCATGATGACGCACACATCCGCACGGTCCACTGCCATATAGGCACGCAGGACGGAATAGTGCTCAATCTTCTCGGTGATCTTGGACTTGCGGCGGATGCCGGCGGTGTCGATGAAGACAAAGCGCCCCTCCTCCCGCTCAATGACCGTATCGGTTGCATCACGGGTGGTACCGGCAATGTCGGAGACAATCACACGCTCCTCACCGGCAATCCGGTTGATGAGGGAGGACTTGCCGGCATTCGGCTTACCGATGACGGCAACCTTGATGTCGGTATCCTCATAGTCGTCGGCGTCCTCCTCCGGGAAGTACTTGATAACCTCGTCGAGCATGTCGCCCGTACCGTGGCCGTGCACCGAGGAAATCGGATAGGGCTCACCGATGCCGAGGTTGTAGAATTCATAGACATCCATCGGCACATCTCCGAGGGTGTCGCACTTGTTGACCGCCAGAATCACGGGCTTTCCGGACTTCTGGAGCATGTCTGCCACGGCGTAGTCATTGGCGGTGACGCCGCTTCTGACATCGGTCACGAGGATGATGACATCCGCATGGGCAATGGCAATCTCCGCCTGCTGCCGCATGAGGGTGAGCATCTTGTCGTCCTCCTTCGGCTCGATGCCGCCGGTGTCCACGACCATGAATTTGTGGCCTCTCCACTCGCATTTCGAGTAGATGCGGTCTCTTGTCACGCCAGGCGTATCCTCCACGATGGAGAGCCGCTGGCCGATAAGCTTATTGAACAGCGTGGACTTGCCGACATTCGGACGGCCGACCACGGCGACAACTGGTAATGGCATAGTAACCTCCTTGCTATGATAAGGACGGTGCCGGAACGCTGTGTTCCGGCCGGTAATGCTTCCAGACCCGGTAGGTCAGATAGATCACGACAATCTCGTACAGCGTGACGAGGATATCGGTTTCAAGCACCGAGAAATCCCCGGCATAGTGCAGCGCCGGTATGATATCCACAACGGTATGCAGTCCGATGGCTGCCAGGAGCCATTTCGGGCCGGGATCATAGTGCACAGCCGTGCATACAAGCACCGACATACAGATGGAAAAGAGCTGGAATGCGCCTGCGATTCCGAACAGGCTATGCAGCGCATCTGCCTCCGAAACACCCTTCAGAACCTCCAGCATGCCCGCCTCATCGAGTCCCTCCATCAGGAAGGCACCCGCTCCGCCGGGGGCAAATGCTGCCATTCCCTGTGTCCTGTAAAGCAGCGCCACAAAGAAGCCGTACAGCTCGGCACTGCCGATGGACAATATCACATGCTCCAGACCGCCATGCCCGATGCCATAGGAAACGGCATCCCGGTATTGGTCATGATTCGGGATTCCCCAGCGCATGACGGCATATCTGCCGCACTCCTCAAACACACCGGCGAATACTGCCTGCATGATGTAGAATACCCAGGGCGAATCCTGCATATCCGTCAGCAGCAGCGCTCTGGCAACACCCCGTGCTGTTCCGATCACGAGATAGCCAAGTATGCCGGCAATCAGGGGAATCCAGGCAGCGTGTGTCTTTTTCCGCCAGACCGCCCATGCGACAAACGGCCCGGTCAGGTTGATCGCTCCGGACAGCCCCAGCGCAATGACCTGGGCATTTGAAATGCTTATCTCATCCAAGCAATCACCTCCGCATCCGCAGAAGCGGCACCCAGTCGTCCTCGACGATGCGTTCTCCCGTGCAGGAAAAGCCGTGCCGTTCGTAAAACGCAATGCCTCGGGTGTTGTATTCGAGTACCCAGAGCTCCCGTGCGCCCTGTGAAACGGCAAAGCTCAGCAAAGCCGCACCGACGCCGCTGCACTGAAACTGCGGCTCGACAAAGAGCTTTTCAATCTCCGTGCCGCAGAACCGGATGAAGCCCTTGACAATGCCGTCATCATAGACATAGCTATGGGCAAGCGCTTCGGAGCCGGCAGCATATTCGGCAGCCGTATCCAGGACATTGAGCTCAGCGAAATAATACGCATCATTCCGGAAGAACGGATAGAAGCTGACCCGGTAATCTGTCACAAATATCTCGGCAATACGGCCTGCATCCGCAGGAACGGCTTTTCGGATTCTTTCCATGATGCCTCCTCAGTACTGTACGCCCAGAAGGGCATCGAGAAACTCATAGCCGTCATTCCGGACAAGGCGGACTTTCGTCTGCAATGCCTGCTCCACGTCACTGATGGTGTAATCATCGAGGAACACCTCGCTGTCACGGCGAATCATGGCCGAGGACAGCAGCAGCTCCTCACCGAGGTGCTGTCCCCTGAGCTGGGCGATGAGATCCTGCCCGGTGATAAGACCGGTCACGGTAATCATCTCCCCGAAGAAATCGTTCCGGATGGGGTACATATGCACCGTCAGACCGGGGAATGCAGCTTCCGCCTCGTCCGCCAGGCTGCGCAGGAATCCGTAGGGTGACCTGCCCGTTGCGATGCTCACCGATCTTGGCAGATGGTCAGCCCCGGCATCCGGGAGGGCTTCGTGAAATTCATCCGCCAGAGAACGCAACAGACCGACGCCGTTTTCATACTGCGGGTAGTCCTCATAATACGCCGCATCAGGGATTTCCCGCCCCGCCATCAGAAAGAACTCATCCGAGGGGAATACCGCCCGTGTGCCGTGCTCTGCAAGGAACTGCGCCTGAAAGCGTTCAATGAGGTCGAGCGCTTCGCCGGCCGTCCGGGCAGTAAACGGCGTGAGCGGATAGAGGCCCTTGCGGTGCCTGGACAGGCCGA
>JAFXOO010000152.1 GCA_017528675.1 Oscillospiraceae bacterium
ACAGTAAGTATTTCAAATGCCGCTTTTTTGGGGTGTAAAAGCCTGAAGGATTTCACCTTTCCCGAAACTGTGACGTCTATTGGGTATGACATATTTTTGGTCGATTCAGAAACGAGTCCTGCTTTGAAAAGCGTCACGATCATGAATCCTGACTGTGAGATCCATCTCTTTTCACTGGAATACGGTGATTTCGCTGCACTTGACTGGTCAGGCACCATCTACGGCTATGAAGGCTCCACTGCGCAGACCTATGCCGAAGAAAACGGCTATCGCTTTGCCTTGATCGGAAGCGAGCCTGCTGTTGAAATGGGCGACATCAACGAAGACAATACCGTCAACGCCTCCGATGCCGCTAAAATCCTCATCGCCGCAGCCGCAGCAGGCGCAGGCGGTGACTACGGCCTGACGGATGCGCAGATGGCTGCTGCCGACCTCAACGCAGACGGCACAGTCAACGCTTCCGATGCCGCTCTCGTCCTGATCTACGCCGCCTATGTCGGCGCAGGCGGAACGGACAGCCTGAGCGATTTCCTGAAAAGCAGATAATACCAGAAGCCGCATCCCTCCGGGGGTGCGGTTTTGTACATAACGGAGAAAAGCTGTAAATCTCATGGAAAAAACTTGCTTTTTTAATCATTTTGCGTATAATAAATAATGTATGTCCATTTCGTATAACAGTAAAATGACAGAGGAGGCTTTTTTCATGGCTGCATTTTCCCAGCGGGTTCGTGAAAGCGCCGGCGGTTTTATGAAAATCGTCCGCAGCTTTGACCGCAAGGACTGGCTTGAAGTCCTGTTCCTGACAGCGGTTACCGTGTGCGGCGTGCTTGCACGCATTGAATTATTCCCGCATGAGTCCAATGATATGAGACAATTCCTGATTCCGTGGTATGAGTACCTGAAGGAGAACGGCGGATTTCGTGCCGTAGGTGATGAGATCGGTGATTATCCGCCGATGTACTACTACTTTCTGGCGCTGCTGGGCTACACCAATATTCCGGTTGTGACCGGTATCAAGATCTTTTCCTGCTGCTTTGATCTGATCAGTGCCTTCTTTGTCAAGCGCATCCTGGATATCAATTACCGCAAGACCATCCGTCCGATCATTGGCTTTGCTGCGACGTTCCTGCTGCCGGAAGCAATTCTCAATTCCGCATCATGGGGGCAGTGCGACGGCATCTTTACCTGCTTCGTGATCATCACGCTGTACTATTTCCTGAAGGGGAAGGACATTACGTCGATGATCTTCTACGGCATCGCCATTTCCTTCAAATTACAGGCAATCTTCCTGCTGCCGTTCATTATCATGATGGCTATGCGCAAGAAGCTCCGGATCCGTTCCCTGCTGCTCATTCCGGCGGTCTATATCCTGTCCATTACGCCCGCTGCCATCGTAGGCGGCGATTTCCTCCGGCTGCTGACACTTTACAAGAACCAGGCCGGTGAATACTCCGCACTGAACATGTCCCTCCCGAACATCTGGACGGTGCTTGACGGCGTTGATCCGGAGAAAATCGGCTCCGCAGGCGTTTACTTTGCGGCCGGCGGAATTATGATTATGATGTACGTCTGTCTGTACAGCGATCCGCATCCCGAAAAGCTCACTGTCCGGGGCGCAGTTGTCATGGCGGCGCTCTCCTGCTTTGCAGCACCGCTGCTGCTCCCGCACATGCACGAGCGGTACTTCTACTGCCCGGATATGATGATTCTGATTGCTTCCCTGTGCTTTACCAAGCGCTTCTGGATGCTTCTGGCATCGCAGTTCAGCTCCGTCGGTGCCATGAGCTGCTATCTGTTCAGCAAGGGCGCAATGGATATGCGCATCCTGCTGATGATCGAGTTCCTGGTCTTTGTCACACTGTTTTTCTGCATGCGGGAGGATTTCAGAAATCCGCAGGGTCAGGAAGTCGTGATGCAGTTCGAGGCAAAGAAGCACGCCAATACCGCACCGGAGGAACCCGCCGCAGAGACACCGGAGACAGCCGGATAAACAGGCCCCCACGGACATGCGGCAAGCACTGCACCATCCGTTTTGCATCGTAAATGCCCTGAAGCGGTCTGCACCGCTCCAGGGCATTGTGTTTGCTACAGCCTGATGCTTCCTATTGAAACAGCTTGTGAAACTGCGGATACGCCGGCAGAAGATCTTCCCGGATGAACAGATAATTGACCTTGTCATAATAGGAAGCCTTGTAAATCCGGTAATCCCAGACCTCCTTCACTGCCACATACTTCACGCCCTGCAACAGCTCATCGCCGTAAACCTCATCAATCGGCGCATACCCGATGATGAAATCCGGCAGCCCCCGTTCCTTCATCAGCTCCATTTCATGCGAGGCATCCGGCTTCCAGCGATAATGCATGTACAGATCATCCGGGCACTCCATGTTGTAATTCAGGAAATAATTCCTTCCGGCATAGGCCGTGAGCACGGTGTTCAGGCCGTCAATATCCGTCAACTGATACCGCACCTTCGGATGTCGGGCGGGCATGTAGTGCGTCATCCACGGCATTCTCAGATCCCGGAACGGCCTTCCCTCCTCGTCTTCATAAATCGTCACCCAGGAAGTGATGATCTTCGTTTCGTCCAGATGGTTTTCCCGGACAATCCGATCAAATTCAATACTCGTGTACGGGAGCCGGAGCTCCAGCACACCCGCCGCCAGCGAGAAAATCACCGGAATACAGCCGACTGCGGCGGCCAGAAAGCCGAGGCTCTTTTTCAGAGGCGGCGACAATTTCCCGCATTTGCGCAGAAGCGGCGGAATTTCCGGCTGCTTCTCCAGCAGAATCCACGCTGTGAACACATGCAGCAGTGCCAGAATTCCCAGATGATGCACCGAATAATAATAGAACACCATAAAAAAGCTGATGAACAGATACGGCAGCATTCCGAACAGCAGCATACGGTTATGGTGCAGAATCAGCCCCACTGCCGCCAGGAGCACCAGGCCAAGAAACGCCTCTATTATGATGCCCTGCGATGTCACAATGTTTTTATCCAGCCCGATCTGCTGCCCGAACCAGATATCAAACGGCAGTGCCAGCCAGCTCAGCCAGTACTCCGGCATTGTAAACCGCTGCAATAAGGGTGCCCCCGTCAGCATTCCGTCATAATAGCAGTCCTCCGCCGGGCGGATCAGTGCAAGCAGACCGATTGCCAGCAGCAGAATCAGCAACAGGCTGAAAAAACGGGCACTGTGGAAAAACGCCGAAAATGTGCCGTTCTGTATCAGCTCCCGGATGATTTCAACTGTCCAGAACAGGCAGAAGATACCGGCAATCAGCATGCCGAACGCCGAGCTCAGGCACAGCAGACACAAAGACAGAATGTACTTCCATGGGTGCGCATTCCTCTGGTGATAATTGGACGCCGCCAGCAGCATCGCCAGCATGAGCATTGAATACGGCCGGCAGAGTACGCCGTACTGGTAAAACAGATAATAGCTGAACGGCAGTGCACACCGGATGATTTTGGGAAACGGCGAGCGGAACAGCAGAACTGCCATTGCTGCCGTGCAGAATGCGATATTCACCAGAGGAAGTGCAATCCGGAACGACACCCCTGCCCTGGCGAATACCGCCAGAAGCAGATGCCAGAGCGGCGGATGTCCCTCGTAGTGCTCCACCGAAAACAGAATTTCCGGAACAGAGGCGCTCCGGGCAATCTGCCAGGCTTGCAGCTCGTCAAACGAGAATTCGTGAAACCCCGTCAGCACTGCCAGCAGCACGGGATAAATGAGCAGAATCACCTTCTCTGCCCTGCCCGGCTTTCCTGACAGCAGCGTTTGCTTCCATTGCTTCACCTTCGCTTCCCCTTTCAGTCCATACTTTGCCAGGAGTCAACAAAATGCCCCTGCTCTGTAAGAGAAGGGGCATTGCGTCTGATACCAGTTCCCTGCTTCCGGCTGACAGCGCACTGAATCCGGCGCCGGCCGCCGTACAAATGCAGACTTTCTCAGCCCCCGAAAAGCGGGGCTTGAGACAGCAGATTACTTCTCGTAGAACGGCACTGCATTCTTCAGTGCTGCCACGCCGAAGTTGTTGGACGCCGGTACAATCGCCAGCTCCACACCACGCAGATGCGGCTTTGCAACCTCAGCAACACGGTCAAAGAGTGCCTTCACACCGGCATCACCGAGCTTCTCAACACTGATGTCCAGCACGAGCAGGAAGTTCGGGTTCTCCTTGTCCTCACGCTTCATGACACGCAGATAAGCCTTTTCGATGTCTTCTTCATTCTTCATGAAATCCTCAAGCGCATTGACCAGCTCCTCCGGCTTCTCCTTGAGATCACCAATCTGGATCTTGGTGCCGGGCGCAAGTGCCTCTGTGTTCTGAATCTTGAACATGCTTTCCGCAGGAACCATGATGTTCTGGGTATACGGATTGATGACGATACCGGTCATATTGGTGCCGCTTTCGCCCTTGTCCATCTCTCTCCTGAAAAAGCCGCAAAGATCCCCGTAGGTGATCGCAGCAAGCTGATGCTTCTCACGGTCCGGCCACTTTGCAATCTCGCTGTTATCCGTGAACAGCGGGAAATAGCGCTCGCCGGTTGCGCTGCTGAACAGCACGAACTTGATCTGCGGCTGATCCTTGAGCTGCACGGTACCATCGGGATTTGCCTGTGCAGCCTGAATGGTGTTGATATCTGCCGGAACCAGGAAGCGGCCTGCCTTCAGCGCATTGACAAATGCAGACTCTGTTCTGGGGTTGCGTTCCTCTTTCATGGCGTCCATAGCCTTTACCAGTACCGGATTGAGAATCGGCTCCTGGGATTTTTTAATCTCTGCCAAAATAGTCACCTCATATTAAAAAATTACAGCGGCGGATTCACCCCCGCCGGTCATCTGTTATTCACATTATATCATAAATGTTGTAAAAAGTCAACAGGCATTTTCGCTTTGGCACAAAACTGTCCGGCGTCACGGCTCCGGGGACTCCGGAAAGGCTCCCAGAACCGCAGGAAGCAAGCACACCCTGCCCACCGGAAACAGCATTGCCCCCAGTGCCGAAAGACAATGGGGGCAAGCGGTTCACTTGTTTCTCAACGCATGTTCTGCGCCATCGCCGGAACGAAACCCGGCGTGCGACCTGCCGTAAGTCCCGCATACGCTTTGACAATAGCATTGCCCCCTTTGCCGAATGGCAATGGGGGCAAGCGGTTCACTTGTTTCTCAACGCATGTTCTGCGCCATCGCCGGAACGAAATCCGGCGTGCGACCTGCCAGCGGGGGC
>JAFXOO010000153.1 GCA_017528675.1 Oscillospiraceae bacterium
TACCAGACGCTTCAGCGCAGCAAGGTCAAAAATATCGACCACGCCGTCATAGTTCACATCTGCTGCATCCGGCTCATAAAGATGGGTACCAGGCACAGCAAGCAGCCACTTCTGGAGCAGAATCAGGTCGGGTACACCGATCACATGGTCGCCGTTCACATCACCGATCAGCACCGGCGGAGGTGTCACATGCATCGTTTCGGGTTCAGTCGGTTCCTCTGTCGGAGGCTCTGTCGGAGGTTCTGTAGGAGGTTCGGTCGGGGGCTCTGTGGGCTCCGGAATCGTTGCGGGCTCAAGCTCCCAGTACTGGCAGGATGCGCCGTTGCGCTCCCACTGCTGCACATTGGCACCGGATGTTTTATCGGCATTGATAACCTCGACCGCAGATGCCTCGCCGGTGATGCGGGACAGGATCATATAGGTGCCGTCGCCGTTGTCCGCAATCAGGAATTGCTGGTTCTGGCCGCCGTTGGCCTGATAGATCTCAATGTTTGTGCCGTTGTCCGTCTTTCTGCCTGCCACATCGAGCACATAGGTCTCGCCGTCTCCGACGCAGGAATAGATATAGTAATACCCATCACCGGCGCTCTTGAATTTCCAGATATCATGCACAGAAGTCCCGTCCGTACCCCACTGCTGGACGTTGGCGCTGTTTTCGGCTGCTCCGCCTTCCACCTGCATATACAGACCGGAATTCACATTCTTGATACGGTAGGTCGCACCGTCCTCAAAGCTTGCCGGTGTGATCGGCGGTGCCATCGGGCCGGAGGGCTCCTCTGTATAGCCTGCACTCGGTACGCCTGCCTTGGCATAGCGCAGATACATCCAATTACTGTTTTGAGACTGGCAGCCGGAATAGCTGTTGCAATAGTTCTTTGCCTGGTCGGCAGAGATGGCTGTATAATCATAATTTCCGGAAGGACGCCACTTGCTGTCTACAGAAAGGCTCGGATTATTGGCAGTTCCCTGTCCACGGCTGAGCCGGTTGGCATTGGTGCCCTTGGAGCCGGAATCGG
The DNA here is from genome assembly GCA_017528675.1 of Oscillospiraceae bacterium. GTDB lineage: Bacteria > Bacillota > Clostridia > Oscillospirales > Ruminococcaceae > UBA3855. Next base: position 1,017 of record JAFXOO010000153.1, read on the forward strand.
CAAATGCACCAGGATAGGTGATCGGATTCCAGTCGCAGACAACATTGCCGCCGTTGGCATAAAAGCAGTTCTCAGCGAAGATATCACATCCGCTGTGGACGGTGTAGGCCATGGAGAACGTGTCCACATAGTTGTTCAGGGAGTGGAAATAGCCCCAGCGCATGAGTCCCGGACCTCTGGTGAGGGTCTTGTAGAATTTGTTGGAGGCGATGGTCATGCGGGGATAGTTGTCGTACTTGTCCTTGACGCTCTGCGTATCATCCGGATAGCCGAGAATCAGGCCGTATTCATGCAGACCGAAGCTGCAATCAGAGATGGTGCAGTAGTCCGCATCATAGCAGCAAGCGAGGAATTTGTCATAATCCGGCTGACCATTGGAAGCCTTGTTGTAATCCTGGTGGCCGGTGAAGGTCACATGATCCACCCAGAGATTCTGGCCGGAGCCGAAATAGACTACAATATTGTCGTTGCCGTTGGCGTTGGCGTCGTGCTGCATATCGAAATTGCGGATGATGACATTGTTGCCCTTGCCGCTGCCCTGCTTTGTGCAGAGTGCGACATTGTACATGGTGTGATTGCCGTAGCTGCCGACGATGGTTTTGTTGTCGGTGACATAGATACGGCCGTCGGGATTGTAGAGATGGTTCTGGCTGTCGGTCTTGTAGTTCTTGCCGCCGTCAATATTGCCCTTGACAATGATGGTGTAGGGCTCATTGGCCTCGGCATATTTCTTGAGATCGGAGAAAGTAGTGACCTCAACGACCTCACCGAACAAACCGCCGATGTTGCCTGCCTTGATTTTGCCGGTGTTGTCGTTCTTGCAATAACCGGCGAAGCCCTGTAGGCCGTCGCAGTTGAGCAAAAACTGCTGGTTTTCGGCGCCGGTGTATTTCGAGAGCTTCATGCCGTTTGTGCCCTGTGTCAGGGCAAGATCCCTGTTCTCATAATTGACGATCTTATAGGCAAGGTTGTTGCCCTTGCTGTCCTTGGAGACAGGGACGACGAA
>JAFXOO010000154.1 GCA_017528675.1 Oscillospiraceae bacterium
ACAAGTGCACTCGGGAACTCCTGAGCATATTCATCGTCCGTAACAATGCCAACCGGGATTGTGAACACGCCGTTCTCATACTTCATCTCAGTGATGATTGCCGGCGTCAGTGCCTTGTTTGCACCCTCCTCAAGCGCCTGAACCTCCTGCTCGGAATCTGCAACTGCATAGCCAAACTGTCCGGCAACAGCTTCCAGGGAAGTATCAATCGCATCGATATACTCACGGGATACAACCGGCTTGGACTTATAAGCATCGCTTGCGGTGGTTACATTATCCTTATAGACATTCACCACATCACGCAGCTCAAGCAGGTCCTCATACTGCTGAAGCTTTGCCTTTGTCTCAGGGGAGTCGATCTTAGCCTGAAGTTCTGCGGTACCTGCCTTGACAGCAGCATCCAGTGCAAACAGCGTACCCCAGGTGCCGAGTACGATCAGTGCGCTGAGACCCAGACCAACTGCTGCAAAGATCGGAACCGTCTTGTCGGAAGCAGCAGACTTGGCAGAAGTACCTGCGCTCTCTGTATCAAGCAGGTTGATGTGCTCTGTCAGCTTGTTACGCTTGAACATTGCACCAATCGCATTGGCGTATACAGAGAACTCAAGGTTCTGGTAACCATGAATCTGCGGCGGAACGGTCAACTGGCTGACTGCGAGGTCATTCGGTGCCAGCTCATCGATCAGGCGGTTATACAGATTGGGCGATACATTGATATCACCATAGAACACAACATTCTCAATGCTGTCGCCGCCACGGCTTCTTGCGAACTGAAGCATACGGAAGATGTTCTCGTTGACGGCCTCGAATACATAGTCATCCGGATTGTCGTAGTCCTCCGGATCGATGGATGCGAAACGGGAGAACGAGAGCTGATTGTTCTCATACAGGTTGAGGGAGATGAAGTCGCTGTCGATCTGTACAGCCAGCAGCGGCATCTTCGCCTTGACCTTGGCATCTGCAAGCAGCACCTTGGTGATGGCATTACATCCGATCATGACAGTTCTCAGGGTGATGCCGAGCATGTGGAAGATGCGCTTGTAGCACTCAACTACGTCATACGGGCAGGCGGTAACGAGTACCTTCTGCTTCTTCTCGCCGTTCTCATCATCCTCCGGCTCACCTACGATAACATAGGCAACGGAGTAGGAATCATCGACGTTGATCTGTACCTGAAGCTGGGTACGGATCTCCTTCATGAACTCCGCTTCCTTCGGGTTCGGAGTAATCAGAAGCTCCTTGAAGACGGTCTGGTTGGAGGAGATTGCAACAATCGCCTCCTTGTCGGGCATGTTGTTGCTCTTAAGCACCTGGTTGATCAGAACAGCCACACGGTTGATGTCATTGACATGGCCGTTGACGATGACTGCTTCTTCGAGAGCGATCTCAGCAGCAGCACTGATCTTGATCTTTCCGTTGCTCTCCGTACCCTTGATGATACGGATTTTTCTATCGGTAACGTCAAATGAAAGCATTTATTATTCCACCTCTCTGTGAATGATTTTTATGCGTTGGCAATCGTGTCGAAGGAGCCATACAGTGCCGGGAATACTGCAAGCAGCAGGCAGCATACTGCGATACCCATTGCAATAATCATAACAGGCTCAAGCAGGCTTACCAAACGGCCAACTGCGGAATCGGCTTCCTCATCGTAGTAGTCAGAAGTCTTGGAAAGGATCGTATCCAATGCACCGGCTTCCTCACCAACGAAGATGATCGAGCAGAACATCGAATCGAAGATCTCAGTTCTCTGGATAGAGGCGGAAAGCGTCTCACCCTGTTTTACCTCGTCCACGACATCACGGAACTTTTCATCAATATAGCGGTTGCCCAGGATTGCCGAGGAGCGCTGCAGGCATTCTACCATCGGAATACCGGAAGAATACAGCGAAGAAAGGGTTCTTGCGAATCTTGCTGTATAGATCTTGACGACCAGCGGACCGAAGACCGGCCCCTTGATGATGAACCTATCCCATTTGAGTCTGGTGCTCGGAATCTTCATGACATAGATGATTGCGAAGATGATAGCACCGATCACGACGATGTAGACATACCAATAATGTACCAGCGAATTGGAGAATGCCATCATGACCTTGGTGAACGCCGGCATATCATCCGGGTCTTCATACAGGTTTGCGAAGGTCGGCATAATAAAGGTAAACATACCGATGATAACTGCGATACAGAGGACACCGAGGATGATCGGGTAGGTCATGGCGCCCTTGATGGTGTTATTCATCTTGTTTTCCTTGGCATAATGGTCGGACATACGCTGCATGATAACGTCCAGCGAACCTGAAGACTCACCGGCCGAAACCATTGAGATCAGGAATTCCGGGAACACGCCCCGGTACTGTTCGAGGGACGAGGAGAAGGATTCACCCTTCTGTACGTTCTCATAAACGCTCTGCCAGATTTCTCTGGCCTGCTCATTCGGCTGCTCTTTACTGAGGATATCCAGTGCTTTGACCAGAGTCAGACCGGACGTCAGCATTGCTGCAAGCTGACGGCAGTTGAAAGCCAGATCCTTAGTGCTGAATTTCTTGAGCGTTTTCTTTTCTGAAATGTCCTTTTCTTCGTACTTGAGGATCTCAAGACCCTTGGCAGTTGCCTGTGCCTTAAAATCTCTCTCGTCCTCTGCGTTGATCACTCCCTTCACCTGCTTACCGGCTTGGGACTTTGCAACGTAGGAAAAGCTCTTCATTCGACCACCTCCAATGGTTCGTTTAGTGTTGTTGAGTATATTTCAGCATAATACTCCAGTATCTTTATTATACCATTTGCAATTTAAAATTGCAATCGCCTTTTTACATAAATCCAGTACTTTTTTTTAGAAAAAATCACTAAATTTCAGGGCTTTTTATACGGTTTGTAATAATAGCGCATTTTTTCTAAAAATATTCCAAAAATCTTATTATGTAAGTTAATTATTTTAACTTAACATTTCGGTAGTTTCACTATCCGCTTTGTATAGATTTTACAGTTATTCTTCTCATTTTGTAATAGTGCTGTATTGTTTCACGGCTTTGATAAAAGCATTTGCATGTCTTTATTAAAAATATGTAAACTGTTTTACATTTCATCCTCTGTTTCAGTCTGTGAATACATCTTCAGAACCGCCCCCGCCATCCGGTTGATTGCCAGCAGGACCTGCTTGCTGTCATGCTCACGGTGCTGCATATAGGCATGATATGCGCCATGAATCAGATAGGTCAGCACTACATTGATTTCGAGTTCCTCCCGCCGTTCCGGATGCCGCTCAAAGATATAGTCTTTGATCCGCTTTTCCAGCCGTTCCGCCAGCATCCCGGAGCGGCTGCCGGAAAACAGTATGCCAAGGAAGCTCTCGTGACTCATAAGCAGACAGTACAGCTCCTCATTGAACCGTTCGGGGTTGGTGAGAAGCGATGCCGGATCGCTCAGTCCGTTGAAGATTTCGTCAATGACCTCTTGTTCAAGCTGCTCAGAGAGCTCATATACATCGTGATAATGCAGATAGAACGTCGCCTTGTGAATCTCAGCCCGTTCCGAAAGCTCCCGTACCGTAATCTTTTCCAGCGGCTTCTCGCTTCGCAGAAGAATAAACGCATTGATAATGCTGCGCCGTGTACGCTGCTGCCTCAGATCCATAGCTTCCCTCCTGTACACTTTTTGAAAGCCGTCGCTTATGCGACACATATCAAAAAATAATGATTGTGATTCCGTCATCCTTGCTGTATAATAATTATAACAGCTTTTCCGGGCAGATGCAAGTGTTTTTTCACCGGCCGCATCTTTGTCCGGCAGGCAAGGAGGAAAACAGATGGATGTTTATGGATTTTACACCGGCAAGAGCTTCGATGCGCACAAGCATCTCGGCGCACACCGCAGTAAGGAGGGCTTCACCTTCCGTGTCTATGCGCCGCATGCCGACCGTGTGACCCTTGTGGGCAGTTTCAACGACTGGCAGGACTGGGAGATGTATGCGGGCTATAACGAGCATTTCCGGGAGGTCACTGTCCCCCAGGCAAAGCCGGGTGACCGCTATCTCTACCGCATCTGGCACCGTGACGGCAGCTACACCGAGCATTGTGATCCCTATGGCTTCGGCATGGATCTGCGCCCCGCCTTCTGCTCGGTTGTAAGGGATCTGTCGGAATACCGGTTCCGTGACAGCGCATGGATGCGCAGCCGCACCGACTGCAAGGACAAGCCGCTGCACATCTACGAGCTGCACTGCGGCTCCTGGAAGCAGATCAAGGACGATCCCGAAGCCGAATCCGGCGCATGGCCCTCCTATGAACAGCTTGCCGGCATGCTCATCCCCTATCTCAAGGAGATGGGCTATAACTATGTGGAGCTGATGCCCATTGCAGAGCATCCCGCCGATGAGAGCTGGGGTTACCAGAATACCGGTTTCTTTGCACCCACCGCCCGCTACGGCACCGCCGCAGGGCTCAAGGAGATGATCGACCTTCTCCACCAGAACGGCATCGGCGTGCTGCTTGATTTCGTGCCGGTGCATTTTGCAGTTGACAGCTACGGCCTTGCCCGGTTTGACGGCGCACCGCTCTATGAGTATCCCGATGCCGGCGCCGGCATCAGCGAATGGGGCAGCTATAACTTCATGCATTCCAAGGGCGAAGTGCGCTCCTTTCTCCAGTCGAGCGCCTGCTACTGGCTGGAGGAATACCACTTCGACGGTCTGCGCATGGACGCCATCAGCCGGATGATCTACTGGCACGGCAAGAAGGAATGCGGCGTCAACAATGCGGCACTTGATTTCATCCGCACGATGAACGCCGGTCTGAAGGCACGCTTCCCCGGCGTCATGCTCTGTGCCGAGGATTCCACGGATTTCCCCAAGGTCACTGCCCCCGTCTGGAGCGGCGGACTGGGTTTTGATTACAAGTGGGACATGGGCTATATGAATGACACCCTGTCCTATTTCCAGACAGACCCGCTCTACCGCTACAACGACTACCACAAGCTGACCTTCTCCATGATGTACTATCATGCCGAGTATTATATCCTGCCGTTTTCTCACGATGAAAACGTCCACGGCAAGGCTACCATCCTGCAAAAGATGCACGGCCTCTATGAGGGAAAATTTCCGCAGGCACGAGCATTTTACCTGTTCAACGCCGTCCACCCCGGCAAGCTGCTCGACTTCATGGGCAGCGAGCTCGGCCAGCTCCGGGAATGGGACGAGAGCCGTGAACAGGACTGGTTCCTGCTGAAGTACCCCATCCACGATGCGTTCCGCCGCTTCATCCGGGAGCTCAACCACATCTATCTTACGCACTCCGCCCTGTTCGAGCGGGACTATACCGAGGGCGGATTCCAGTGGCGGGACAGCGACCAGAACTACCCCTGCTGCTATGCCATGCAGCGCTATTCCTCTAAGGAATCGCTTGTGGGTGTGTTCAATTTCGCCGGTGCTCCGCAGGATCACTATGTCCTGCACTGCGATGCAAAGCGCCTGACTGTCATCCTCGATTCCAGTGCCGACATCTACAACGGCTCCCGCCCGGATACCTGCGGAACGGTCATCGAGGGCAGTGACGGAGCATTCGTTATCCCGCTCCCGCCGTTCTCCGGGATTCTGCTACAGGTGGAGTAAAGCCGCGGGCTGCTAACAGTTTTACCGTCTGTGTTTTTTGTTTTTTTAGCCGAAACGCTGAAAAATCCGCCTGTGCAAGCAAAAGTGTGCAAAGCCCCTTGCAAAATCGTCCGAGGTAAGATATACTATATAATAGGTATATAGGCTGCCGCACCCGGCAGCACCATTCCGCAACGAATCTCAATCAACATTGATACAGGAGCGCACATATGAACCAGATGGATACGATCCGGGCACTGCAAAGCGGTGCCTACGACAGCATGCTCCGGCAGATGTACGCCTGCTCCGGCGATGCCCTCATGCACTACCGCCAGCGTCTGATTGACGCAGTGACGAAGTTTGGGGAGGAATTCGGAACAGACGGAGATGTTCTGCTGTTTTCTGCTCCCGGCCGTACAGAGCTCTGCGGCAACCACACCGATCACCAGAACGGCTGTGTCCTGACAGGCAGCGTGAACCTCGATATCATTGCCGTGGCATCCCCCCGTGACAACCACAAAATCCGCCTGAAGTCCGAAGGGTATCTGATGGACAGCGTTGAGCTGACCGACCTTTCGCCCCAGCCGGACGAGGCAGGCTCCTCCGCAGCACTTCTGCGGGGCATTGCCGCCCGTTTTCAGAGCATGGGCTTCCCTGTCACAGGCTTCGATGCCTATACCGTCTCTGATGTGCTCCGTGGTTCCGGGCTGTCCTCCTCTGCGGCCTTCGAGGTACTCTGCGCCAAGATCTGCAATGTATTTTTTGCGAAAGACAGTCTTGACGCCGTGGCACTTGCCCAGATCGGTCAGTATGCCGAGAACGCCTATTTCGGAAAGCCCTGTGGTCTGATGGATCAGATGGGCTGCGCTGTGGGCGGTGTCATCGCCATTGATTTCCAGCAGGCAGCACCATCCATCTCCCGCACATCGGTCGATCTCGCCAAGGAAGGCTATGCGCTGTGCATTCTCGACACCGGTGCCGACCATGCCAATCTCACGGAGGCCTATGCGGCTATTCCGTCAGAGATGAGCGCCATAGCCCAGGAGCTCGGCTGTCCGGTTTTGGCCGGGACAAGCCGTGAGGCGCTGCTTGCAAAGCTCCCGGAGCTCCGGAAGCGCTGCGGTGACCGTGCCGTCCTGCGTGCGCTGCATTTCTTCTCGGAAAACGGCCGTGTCAAGCGTGCTGTGCACTCTCTCAAAAGCGGCTATTTTTCACAGTATCTTGAGGAAATCAAGGCGTCCGGCCGTTCCTCTGCGGAATTCCTCCAGAACTGCTCCACCTTTGCAGACCCCCGCAGACAGGAGGTCACACTGACCATCGCTCTATGCAGCACGCTGCTCCATGGCAGAGGCGCCGTCCGTGTGCACGGCGGCGGTTTTGCAGGCACCGTGCAGGCCTATGTGCCGCTCGATATTCTTGACGATTTCCGCACCCAGACCGAGGCAGTCCTGGGAGAAGGCCACTGCCGTATTTTACAGATCCGCAGCATCGGCGTGACAGAGATCCGTCCGGCCGGATAACCAACCATTCCGGGCAGAGCCCGGACACTTCAGGAGGAAAAACAATGGGAAAGATTTTAGTAACCGGCGGTGCCGGATTTATCGGAAGCCATACCTGTGTAGAATTTCTCGAAAACGGCTATGAAGTCGTTGTGCTCGATAATCTGAGCAATTCCAAGGAAGAAAGCATCCGCCGCATTGAGCAGATCACCGGAAAAACCGTGACCTTCTGCAAAGCGGATATGCGTGATGAGGCCGCAGTCAGAGCCATTTTTGAAGCAAATGCCATTGATGCAGTGGTACATTTTGCCGGACTGAAGGCAGTCGGTGAATCCTGCCAGAAGCCGCTTGCGTATTACGAAAACAATCTCAACGGCACTTTCGTTTTGCTCAAGGTCATGCAGGAATTCGGCTGCAAGACCATCGTTTTCTCCTCCTCCGCCACCGTTTACGGCATGAACAACCCGGTACCATATGTAGAGGACATGCCCACCTCTGCGACCAATCCCTATGGCTACACCAAGGTCATGATCGAGCAGATTCTGCATGACATCTGCAATGCAGACCCGGAGTTCCGTGTGGTTGCACTCCGCTATTTCAACCCCATCGGCGCTCACAAGAGCGGTCTGATCGGTGAGGATCCGAACGGCATCCCGAACAACCTTCTGCCCTATATCGGTCAGGTCGCAGTCGGCAAGCTCCAGCAGCTCTCCGTATTCGGTGACGACTACGATACACCCGACGGCACCGGCGTGCGGGATTACATCCACGTTGTCGATCTGGCAAAGGGACATGTCTGTGCACTGGCCTATGCCAGAGAGCATACCGGCTTCCTGCCGATCAACCTCGGCACCGGCAACGGCGTCTCCGTGCTTGAAATGGTGCATGCCTACGAAAAGGCATGCGGGCATGCCATCAACTACCGTATTGCCCCCCGCCGTCCCGGAGACATCGCTTCCTCCTACGCCAATGCAGAGCGTGCCAGGGAGCTCCTCGGCTGGGAAGCCAAGGAAACGCTGGAGACCATGTGTGCGGATAGCTGGCGCTTTATGCAGCAGAACCCGAACGGGCTCTAATACCGGGAGGGTGCGATGAAGAATTTCTTTATCATACTTGGCGCTGTCTTTCTGATCCTCATTCTGCTTGTGATCTTTGGCGGAAAGCAGACCCGGCGCAAAATTTTCAGCTTCTTCGTAGAGGAGGTTGAGGAAACACCGTTCCGGCCGGATCCGAATGAGAAAAGCACCCGCCGCAGGCCACAGAACACCGGCAGCAAAGGCACTCGCCGCAACCAGAACCAGGCTATCACAGAAATGGCCATCCTTGCGCAGAAAATCGACGAACGCCGCCGTGTTGTAGACAGCACCGGACATTCCAAGATCTATGACGAATATTTCGAGCTGGTTTTCACCACCCGGAAGGGCGAAACACTGCGGCTCGTGACCTCCCGTGCCGCCTTCAAGGAGGTACCCTTCAACCAGGAAGGTGCCCTCACGCACAAGAAGGGCATGCTGCTGAAGTTCAAATATCACGGCGGCGTCATCACCGATGATTGTTCGCCGCTCCAGAGCAATCCATAAACCGGCAACACAACGCCATGCCCCGAAGCGTTTTAAAGCGCTCCGGGGCATGGTGTTCTTCCGGCCAGCACACGCAAAACAACGCCATAGTGTCCCTGTACCGGAACACTATGGCGTATCGTGCTATTTCACAGCAGGATTTCCTGCTTTCCGTGCTGTGCGGAATGCTCAGCCGATCAGACCGGCAGTTTCGTCAGCTCAACAACGCACTTCAGGATGTTAAGGGAGTCAACCTCATCAATCTTCTTGTTCAGATCCACATCCGCATTGATCTTACCCTGCGGCGTGATCGGATCACCGACCATCAGGTTCTTGTTCAATGTGATAACATCCACGATTGTCACCTTGCCGTTGCAGTCCACATCGCCGTACAGCGAAGCCTTCAGCTCCTCAGTCACAGGCTCTGTTTCCGGTTCCGTCGGCTCAGTCACAGGCTCCGTTGCCACCGGCTTGGAATCAAAGTAGAAATCCACAGAATCGAGCGTGATGGAATCCATCTCAGTCTCGCCCTTACCGCCGTACCAGTAACCGAACTGGATATTGCCGTACTCCTCGTTCAGGTCTGTATTATCCGGTACCATCCAGACAACATCAACCGAGCCCTTCTTCTGGTTTGTGAGAACAAAGTTCCACTTGTCGCCCTTTTCGGTGTTCGACCACATCTTGAAGTCCTCACCGACCGAAGCACCGACTGCATAGACGAGCTTGTCGAGATCCTGCGTGGTCGTCAGATGGAAGACAACCGCATGAACATTGGTCTCAGCGCCGTCACCGAGCGGTACACCAGCATCCGCAAACCCGATCTCGCCGGACATATCGCCCGCAGCGATCTTCTTGCCGACCTTGAAATTCACAGAATCCGTGTAATCAAATGTCCGCTCCTCGGTGTAGGTCAGGACGCCGCCTGCAAGGTTGACTTCGTCAATCTCCAGCTCCTCATACTCCACATCCGCATCGGTGCTTGCCTCCACACCGTACCAGTACTGGAAGGAGATATCACCGCCGGTTACATAGGGCTTTACGTCCTCCGGCACATCCCAGATGACATTGAAATACTTGCCGAGCTGGCCGTCCTCTGCACTCAGGTAATAGCCGCATCCGGGTTCAATTCCGAACTCAGCGCCGCCCTTGATGTATTCTGCGAGCTTATCCTCGCCCATATCATTGTACCAGTAGCCGGCATTCTCATCGACCGACAGACCCGCAGCACTCTTTGCTGCCTCCGTATCCGCCGGCGAAGCGCTTACCACGTTCAGGCCGCCGCCATACATAAAGGTCGCAACATCCCGGTCACAGGTGATGGTTGCCATCAGGGACTCCAGCGTCACGGTTGTGCCGATGCCGGAAAGTCCGAATGTGCCATAGCTGAACTTGTGGCTGTTGATCGGGTCGGTGCCCTCCGTGAACTTGGTGCCTTCCTTGAGGTAGTACTCCTCGTCATAGCCTCTTGTCAGGACATACGGATCCTCGAATTCGATCTGGCGGGCCTGGGTCGCAACCATTGTACCGGTACCGTCCTTATTATCCGTGAACTTCCAGAAGCCACTTGTCTGGTTCTCAGAAGTCCAGCCATCCGTCTTGGACTTTTCATGCGTATTGGTACCGGGAGTGGTGCCGGATTCGCTCTTGACAACGGTGGATTTTGCGGTGGAATTCACCTTGACATCCGTCACCGTGATTGTGCCGCCGGTTTCACTCACATAATTGTTGCGGAACTCGAAATGACCAGGGTACTTGTCAGTCTTCGGGTTATAGGACAGGTCATACTTGGAGGTGTCATAGACCACCGTGTAGGACTTGCCCTCCTCGACATCTGCCGAGAAGCCGGCAGCCTCAATGTCGCCGCCCTCGGTGTCAACCCACGTCTCCTTATCGGCATCCCACTCGTACCAGTACGGATCCTTCTCCACACCGATACCCATGCCGAAATTCACGGTACCGGTGAAGTCCGACGTGAAAGTGATGGCAACGTTCTTGATGCCGCTCTTGGCATAATCTGCCCAGTAGCCGGTGAATACATCCTTTACGCCGAGCTTCTCGCTGAGCTCACCCGCCTCCGGTTCAGTCGGATCAGGATCAGAAGAAGCCGAAGCATTTGCCTCAACCGAAACGAGCGTCACGGTGCCGGTGCCGGAATAGTAGTTGCGGAATTGAAATGTTCCGTCGTACTTACTGTTATAGGGGTCAGCATACTTCAGGCTCACCTTGGACACATCAACGGTGATAGTAACCTTTTCGCCCTTAGTCACGGCAACAGAAGTGCCCTTGCCGTCGTCCGGCGATACAAAGCTCTTGCCGTCGTATTCTGTCCAGTATTCCGGTGCCTCATCCGTGCTGAGGCCAAGGCCGAACGAGAAATTGCCGGTATAATCCGCCTCCACCGTGAAGGTGAGGGTCTTGATGCCGCTCTCAGCGATGTCCGCTGTAAAACCCGTGTAGACATCATCCTCCGCCAGCTTCTCACCGATGCTGACCGATGCAGCATAGGTGTCCATCGTGTTGGTCATCATTGCCGGAACTGTCACAACCGCCGTCATGGAAACGCACATCAGCGCCGCAACCGCAGCCGCCTTCAGCCGGTTTGTCATTGCTTTAGAAAACATCGCAGATCTTCCTTTCTATCAATACGCCTAAAATACCCATCACAGTCAAATGATAACTGTGAAACATTACAACATTATTATAGCATAAATCCACACACAATATGTGAATTTTTTGTGAATAATCGGAATTTCAAGTCTGATAGAATGTAGAAATCCGCCCCCTGTTTTTATAGATTATTACCAGAATGTTCATATTTAGTACAAACATTGCGACTGCTGCGCAAAAAAGCCCCTTCCCTGTCCGGGAAGGGGGGGAATCACATTTCATTCCGGTTCTCAAGTGCCTTATACAGCGTCACCTCGTCTGCATATTCCAGCATACCGCCAACCGGCAGACCGAAGGCAAGCCGTGTCACCTTCACGCCAAGCGGACTGATGAGCTGTGCCACATATGCCGCCGTTGCATCACCTTCCACCGTGGGATTGGTCGCCATGATGACCTCCTCCACGCCGCCCGCCTGCACTCTTGCAAGCAGCGAGCGAATCCGCAGATCATCCGGCATGACGCCCCGCAGCGGCGAAATCAGCCCATGCAGCACATGATACAGACCCTTATATTCGCCCGTCCGTTCAAATGCGGTAATATCCTTGGGATTCTCAACCACACAGATCGTGGAAGTATCCCTGGACGGATCGTCACAGATCGGGCAAAGCTCCTGATCGGTCAGATTCTCGCAGCATTTGCAGTAATGCACCGTATGTTTGGCATTGAGCAGCGCCTGTGCAAATGCCTCCACCTCCTCGTTGTCCATCGACATCACATGATACGCAAGCCGGGCAGCGGACTTCATTCCGATACCCGGCAGCTTTGCAAATTGTTCTGTCAATACGACAAGCGGTAAAGCGTCGTGATTTGCCATCAGAACAGACCCGGCAGAGAAACGCCGCCGGTGATCTTGCTCATTTCTTCCTCAGTGGTGTTCTCGATCTGGGTCACAGCCTCGTTCACGGCACTGATGATGAGATCCTGCAGCATCTCGATATCCTCCGGATCCACAACCTCCGGCTTGATGGTGAGGGACTTGATGGTCTTCTTACCGGTCATAACCAGCTCCACAGCACCGCCGCCGGCAGTGGTGGAAAACTCACGGGCCTCGATATCGTCCTGCAAATCTGTGATCTGGTCCTGCATCTTCTGTGCCTGACGGATCATCTGGTTCATGTTCTGGGCATTATTACCTGCGCCCTTCGGTACTCTTGCTTTCATAATGGTTCTCCTTTTTGTTGATGATTTACTTTGTTAGTCTGGGCACTGAGCACAGCTCCCTGCCCTATCAGACAGCGGTAGTAGGTATCCCGCTGTTCTTGGCTTGTTCGAGCATCTCCTCAATCGGCCGCTGTTTTGCCGCCGTCTGGGAGCAGCGTGCCCGGATGGCATAGCGCTTTCCCATCACCTTCTGGATGGCATCTCCGAGCGTTCTGGCATTTTCCTTATCCTTGAACATGGTCAGGAAGAAGGCGTTCTCTGCCGTAATCAGCATCACATTCGCATAGGCAACCGCCTTGGAGCCGCTGAGCGTTCCGAGCACAGCCGGATTGAGCTTTCCGCATTCCTCCAGAATTTCAGGCCATTCCGTAACCGGCTTGAAATCCTCCATCTTCAGCTTCTTGATATCCACCTCCGGTGCCGGCTCAGGAGCCGGGGAAGGTCTTGGCTTGGTCAGTTCGGGATTGTACCCTGCCTGTGCCGCCGCAGCCGGTCTGCTTTCGAGCTGTGCAATCCGTTCGGAAAGCGCCTGTACATCAGCGCTTGACTGTGTCACCGTCTGCGTTGCCCGGATAAGTGTCATCTCCAGCTCCACACGCCGGTTCACCGCCCGTCCCATGCGCTCCCTGCAACCCTGTAACAGCTCCAGCACCGCCATGATGCGGTCCATGTCTGTCTCAGCCGCAATTTTCTGAAGCACCGGGAGCTCGTCCGCCATGCAATGTGCCAGCTTTCCATCACCGGTCGCCCGCAGCAGCATCACATCCCGCAGCATCAGAATCAGTTCCTCGCAGAGCCTTGCCAGATCCTTGGAAGCGTCGTGCAGCTCCGCCACAATACCAAGTGCCGCAGCCGTATCTTTCGTATGCAGCGCCTCCATCAGCCGCAGCAGGTACTCACGCCCTGCCGCACCCGCTGCCTCCGCAGTGAGCCGGGCTGTGATCGTTTCTCCGTATGCAGCGCACCGGTCGAGCAGCGAGATTGCATCCCGCATGCCGCCGTCCGACAGCCTTGCCATCAGTTCCGCCGCATCATGCTCCAGTGAGATCTGCTCCTCACCGGCAATGTATTCCAGTCTTGTGACCAGATCCTCCTGCCGGATGCGCCGGAAATCATACCGCTGGCACCGGGAAATGATCGTGGCCGGAACCTTGTGGATTTCGGTCGTCGCAAGAATGAATTTGACATATTCCGGCGGTTCCTCCATGATCTTCAGCAGCGCATTGAAGGCGCTGACCGAGAGCATATGAACCTCATCAATGATATAAACCTTATATTTGCAGCGCTCCGGCGTATAGACTGCCCCGTCCCGCAGATCCCGGATGTCCTCCACGCTGTTGTTGGAGGCAGCATCAATCTCCACCAGATCACTCAGCACGCCCGCCTCTGCATCCCTGCAAATCGCACACTCCAGGCACGGATTCCCGTCCGGCCTTGGGTGCTCGCAGTTGACTGCCTTTGCCAGAATTCTCGCACAGGTGGTCTTGCCCGTGCCTCTTGACCCGGTGAACAGGTAGGCATGCGCCGTGGTTCCCTGTCGGATCTGGTTCTGGAGCGTTGTTGTCACCTGCGGCTGGGACAGCACATCCGCAAAGGTCATCGGCCGCCATTTGCGGTACAATGCCTGATACATGCGCCTTCCCCTCCTTTATTTCTGCAATGCTCACAAGGACGGCATCTGTGAAGTCGTCCCGTGATTCATCGGAAAATGCGTTCTCTGGAATGCCAGCCCGTCCTCATCGGGTTCCGGATCCGGCTGCATGCTCCGTTCGTGCAGTCTGAGATAGCGGTCAAATACCTCGATCCCGACATCGCCGCCCTCATAGCTCCGGGAAGAATTCCGTCCCATTGAAGTGCGGCAGCGCATCACATAGCACTTGTCTCCATCCGCATGGAGAATGATCCTGTCCAGAAAATGGGCATGTGTCACAACCAGATGTTCCGACCTGCCGGTACGCACCCACCTTGCATCATTTTCGCCGTATTGTTCAGAGGTGCGCTGGATTGCTTCAATCTGCGAAGCATAGAAGACCCATTCCCGTTTGAACGGTCTGCGGCAGACGATCTGCCCGGTGGAGCCATCGAACGTAACCGACCGGAAGAAGCTGTCGGACGTCTCCGCAAAGCCGGCAATCGCAATTGCCACCAGCAGGAGCGCCTGTACAATGCTGGCAAAGGTGCCGAAGATATTGTACCGGAACACCAGCACCAGGGCGGTCAGGGAAAGCACCAGCTTCGCTGCGGAACTGATGCGCACCCAGGCCGGAGCATGTACCGTCCCGCTCAGAAGTGTTGCGGCATCAGCCGCCTCCTGTGCCGTCATCCGTTCAATGTCATCCAAAGCATCCACCCCCGTCAAGGGCTTAAAAAGATTCGGAACATAGGTGTGCAGGCTTGCTGCGGCACATGAAACGATCCGCTTAATGCTGCTCGGTTCCCCGCCTGACATGGTTCGCAGTGCTTCATTGCACAGGGCCCGCACACCTATATTCCGAATGCATGCATCCCGCACGCTGAACAGTTCTATTATACCACACAGCTTACAAAAAAGCAAGTCCCTGCGGTTTTTTTGCATCCTCCGCCCAAAAATTCCGGCATTTTGCTCAAATCCAACAGCTTGTTTTTGTGCATCCATACAAAATTGACATTTTTTTCAAAACCGCTTGTATTCTTCCGCCGGATTTGGTATAATAATGTTAGAAATGATTTCTAACCTCTTTCTCTTATTTTTTGTTGAAAGGCGCACGGCGGGATGTCGTGCGCTTTTCAACGTCCCGGAGACGTTTCGGGCGTAAAAAAGCCGCCGCATGTTCTGCGGCGGCTTTTCCTGTTTCACAGATTACTTGTCAGCCTTCTTGGCAGTTGCCTTCTTGGCAGCGGGCTTCTTAGCCGGAGCCTCAGCCTTTGCGTCAGCAGCCTTTGCTGTGGCCTTCTTGGCAGCGGGCTTCTTGGCA
>JAFXOO010000155.1 GCA_017528675.1 Oscillospiraceae bacterium
GCATTTCCAATGCCTGTGGCTGGGTCAAGGATAATATTACACGTTGGTAAAATACAGGGAGGTTATTGTTATGAACGAGAAACTCACAAAGGTACTGTCCGATGAGGCATTTGTCAAGTCCTGCCTCGAAGCAGAGAACGAAGAAGCTGTCCAGAAGCTCTTTGCAGATGAGGGCGTGGAGATCAGCATGGCGGAAATCGAGAGCCTGAAGGATGCCATCAGTGCTGTGGCAGACGGCAGGATTTCCGAGGAGCAGTTTGAAACCCTCAGAAACGGCGGTGCACTCTCCGACGAGGAGCTTGAACAGGTCGCTGGCGGCGATGCCTATATCGCTGGCGCTAACGCTATCTTCTTCGGCACATTGGCGATAGTCTGCGTGGGATACCCCACCGTTGAAGCCCTGAATGAAAATGGTGTTCCGATTTACGATACCGTCAAGAAAGGGTTCAACTGGTGCAAGGACAAGATCACAAGCCGCTGGTAAGCAGACATCTGACAGGGGGTAATCTTATGAACAAGAAAGCAGAACAGATCAAGGCGCTCTTTGCGGACAAAGACTTTGTCATTGCCGCACTGGATGCCGAGAACGAAACAGCCGTACAGGAGCTCTTTTCGGACAACGGCGTGGAGATCTCCACAGACGAAATCGACCAGATCCGCAATCTGATGATGGCCGTTGCAGAAGGCAAGGTCACCGAGGAGCAGATCAGAAGCCTTTCCGAAAACGAAGGCGAGCTCTCCGAGGAGGCACTGGAACAGGTCGCAGGCGGCGACTGGAAAGCAGCGGTTGCGGCGATCGGTATTCTGGCAATCCCGATCACCGGCCTCACCATCGGCATTCTCGAATACAACGGCATTCCTGCCTGCCAGAAAATCCAGGATGCCAAAAACTGGTGTATTGATAAGCTCACCCGCTGGTAAGCAATACAACAGCAACAGACGGCATATGCCACAAGGGGCCTCAAAAACATTTAGGAGAATAATATCATGAATGAGAGAACAGAACAGATCAAGGCGCTCATGTCCGATGAGGCGTTTGTGAAAGCCTGCCTGGAGGCAGAGAACGAGGAAGCCGTGCAGAAGATGTTCGCTGACAAGGGCGTGGAGATCACGCTGAGCGAGATCGAGCTGATGTCCGAAATGACAGAGGCGCTGGCGGAAGGCAAGATCACCGAGGAACAGCTTGAGAAGCTCACACACTTTGGCGAACTCTCCGAGGACGAGCTTGCAGAAGCAGCCGGCGGCAACTTGGATCCGTGGGGCGTTGATGTTGGTGCCCTCATGGAGGAATTTGGGCTCGGCACTCCGGAATATAACCAAATTTACCAGGCGACTGCCAAAGCTTTTCAAGACATGAAGGGTTTCCTCAAGAAGGCGGCAGAAGCAGCGCCGGTACAGAATGCATCCTCCAGCGGCACCAGCGTCGGTGCCATCATCGGCGGTATCGCTGTCGGTGCTGTTGCAATCGCCGGTCTGGGCTACGGCGTTTACAATGCTGTCAGAAGAAGATGGTAAGCCATCCCGCACATGCGGTTCTAAAAATATCATTTAAGGAGGTCGTTCTTATGAATGAAAGAACTGAACAAATCAAGGCTGTCATGGCGGATGAGGCGTTTGTCAATGCCTGCGTCGAAGCTGAGAACGAGGAAGCAGTCCAGAAGCTCTTTGCCGACAAGGGCATCGAAATGAGCCTTGGCGAAATCGAGATTCTGAAGGAGACCATCGGTGCTCTGGCAGATGGCAAGATCACCGAGGAGCAGCTTGACAAGTTCGCAAACGGCGGAGAGCTCTCCGAGGAGGAGCTGGAAAACGCAGCAGGCGGTGAATTCTTCTTCAATTACTTCCTTAACGGCGAAAAAACGTCCGGAGCGCTCTACGCTTTTGAAAAGGCACAAGCGGGATTGGGCAAATTCGATGGCTCCAAAACTCTGGCAGCAGGCGGCTACGCCACCATCGCAGTCGGTGCTCTCGTAGTCGGCGGTGCCATCGCCCAGGCATGCGGCGTGGATGTAGTCGGCGGCGTAAAGTCGGGCTACGAATGGTGCAAGGACAAGATCACAAGCCGCTGGTAAGCACATCAGATCAAGTGAACTCTCCGAGGACGAGCTTGAAGCTGCGGCAGGCGGCGCCAGCACCAGCACGATTGTCGGCGGTGTAATCGCCGGTGCAGTAGCCATCGGCGGCCTGGGCTATGGCATTTACAATGCTGTCCGCAGAAGATGGTAAGCTGATCTTCCGCAATCCGTGCACTGTATTCCGCAAGGAATGCAGTGCATTTTTTCTGTCCCGCACGCATAGAATGCCCCCAAAGGGGGAATCAGCATGAAAGGACTGACCACGCAGCAGGCGGCAGCGCTCCGGAAGGAGCACGGCCCCAACACACTCGACCAGGCAAAGCCACCCGGCGCACTGCGCATCTTCCTGCGGCAGTTCCGGGACCCGATGGTGCTGATTCTGCTTGCAGCGACGGGGATTTCGGCATTTTTAGGGGAATGGACGAATGCGGTGACGATCATCGTGATTGTGGTGCTCAATGCGGTGCTCGGCTTTGTGCAGGAATACCGCACGGAAAAGACGCTTGAAACGCTCCGCCGCATGACCGCTCCCACGGCAAGGGTCTGGCGGGACAATACGTTGCAGGAGCTCCCAGCCGACCAGCTTGTGCCGGGGGATCTGCTGCATATCGAGGCAGGGGACTGCGTCCCGGCAGACTGCCTGCTGCACACGGCAAACCGGCTCTATGCGGATGAATCCGTCCTCACAGGCGAGGCGGAGCCTGTGGAAAAGACCGCCGGCAGGAAGGATGCCGACCTCACCGGGCTGCACCGCCCGTATCTGCTCTACAGCTCCACCTCCGTGACAAGGGGCAGCGGCACGGCAGAGGTCATCTCCACCGGAAAGTCCACGCAGGTAGGCCAGATTTCCGGCATGCTCTCCGCAATCCGCCAGACCGAAACGCCCCTCCAGAAACGTCTGGGGGAGCTGGGCAAGGTGCTGGCGCTGCTGTGTCTGGGGGTATGTGCTGCGGTTTTTGCAGCAGGTGTGCTGCGGGGAGAGCCGGTGTTTGATATGCTCATGACGGGCATCTCCATCGCCATTGCCGCCATCCCGGAGGGACTGCCTGCAACGGTGACGATTGCGCTGGCGCTGGCGGTGAGCCGGATGATGCACCAGAAGGCGCTTGTCAACCGTCTGCACAGTGTGGAGACACTCGGCTGCACCTCGGTGATCTGCTCCGACAA
>JAFXOO010000014.1 GCA_017528675.1 Oscillospiraceae bacterium
ATCGGAGAATCATCATGTATTTATGTTGTGCCATTACAAACAAGGGCATACGTCCGCATAATGAAGATGCGATGCTCATTCACAAAACCGTCCTCACAGACGGCGTTACAGAAGCGCAGCTCGGTGCGCCGTTTCTCATCGGCGTTGCTGACGGAGTATCCGGTGAACGTTCCGGAGAAATGGCTTCCAAGATCTGCATGGAAATGCTCAGCT
Source organism: Oscillospiraceae bacterium (assembly GCA_017528675.1). Classification (GTDB taxonomy): domain Bacteria; phylum Bacillota; class Clostridia; order Oscillospirales; family Ruminococcaceae; genus UBA3855. The sequence continues at coordinate 214 of JAFXOO010000014.1, forward strand.
CCGTACAATTCAACAGCCGCACTGACCTTGACAGCAAACTGATGGATATTCATCAGAATCTTTGTGCGCAAAGCTCCAGAGACGATGATCTGCGTAATATGCAGACTACGCTCTGTGCTGTCGGAATTGATGAAAATGAAATGATTCACACGGTAAATGTCGGAGATTCACGGTTTTACCGCTATCGCAGCGGGATGCTGGAGCAGCTTTCACGGGATCAGTCGCTGGTGCAGATGCTCTACGAGGAGGGCTCCATCACCCGGGCTGAGCGGGAGCATCACAAGCAGAAGAATATCATATTCCCTGTCCTCGGAAATTTAAGGTCTATGCCCATCTTCGATATTCAGGAACTCAATCAGAGGGTGGAATTCGGTGATGTCTTGCTGCTATGCTCAGATGGCTTGTCTGACTATGTCACGAGTTCTGAAATTGAAGACATACTTGCAATGCCTAAGCCACTGGTACGCAGACTGCAACTTCTGATTGAGCTTGCTCTGCAAAATGGCGGTTCAGATAATATCACGGTTCTCGGTCTGACTAAAATCCCTGAAAGCCGTAGAAAAATCCTATAAAAAACAGGCAGCCCTGATTTGTTTCAGGACTGCCTTTCTTCATTGAACCTGAAATATTTCCTGATTGCAATTCCTCGGCACAAGCAATGGAATGGCCCGCTTATGATTGATGATATTCAGCTTCTCAGTACTCTGCATATACTCTCCGTCCACTGTCCATGGAACATGAACATTGTCTTGTATTTCAATTGTGACTCTGGATCCCTTAAGACTGATGATTTTATCCTCCTCACCGATTTCGTGAATATCTTTCAGAAAACGCACCGTATTTCCTAATTCCAGCGGGTTCTGAGGGCGCTTGATCAGCGTAAGCTCAAACTGCCCGTCATCAAACTGAAAGTCTGTGATATCCAGCATTCCGCCCACAGAAGCAGAATTCGTTACCATACCGTAGATAAATTCATCCTCAAATACCTGCCCGTCACAGGTTATCCGTGCAGGTATTGGCCTGATATTCGGCAGTTTGGTGAGTGCATTAAACAGATATGCTGCCTGACCAAAGACATTTTTGATTGCCTGAGGAGTATCGTATGTGACATCCGCAAACGCACCGAATGCAACGATATAATTAAAATTCCGTCCATTTGCCGTTCCGATATCAAAATACCGGGGCATGCCGTTCAAAACAGATTCAACTGCCTGCGGAATATCAAAGGGGATGGCAATACTGCGAGCAAAATCATTGACTGATCCGCAGGGAATATAGCCAAGAGGAACCCGCATGACGGACTTGGATAAGCCTGTCATTACCTCATTGAGTGTCCCGTCGCCTCCTGCACAGAAAATATAATCAAACCGGCCAGAATCGGCTGCCTTTTCAGCCATATGCATTGCATCAAACTTCCCTTGTGTTGGATGAACAGTCACTTCATAGCCAGCCTTCGTCATCATATCAATTACAAAGCCAAGATAGGCTGTCATCTCTGCCTTGCCTGCCTGTGGGTTAAAAATAAAATAGATATGCTTCATTCATTATCCCCTTTGGTTTTTTGACGCATCAAGCGATTTTTCAGCCGGTATCCCACAAAACAAAGCACCGCTGCAATGACACAGATCACCACACACATCCGGTATCTTCCGTCTGCTAAACTGTCTCCCACCAGCACTGATGCAGCCAGCGACGGAAATCTTGCAAGGACGGAAAGCGGGATAAAATGCTTTCCTTTCATCGGTGTCAGCGGCACAAGATAGGTCAGCATATCCTTTGGAATTCCAGGAATCAGGAAAAGAATAAAGACCCATAGCTCAAGCTTTTCCTCATTCTGGAGAAACTTGAAGCTCTGAAGCTTTTCCTCACTGACAAAGAGGTGTACCAGCGGCCTGCCAAAGCACTTTACCAGGAAGAAAACCGCCAACGTTCCTAAAACAGCGCCGGCTACAGTATAAAGCAGCCCAAGCCACCCGCCGAACAGCATGCCTCCGATCAGTTCAAGAGGCCCTCCCGGAATAAATGCAATTACAATCTGTACGGCCATCAGAAGCATGAAGATGACTGGTGCAAAAGCCCCATAGTTGCGGACGCTTTCACAGATCTGTTCCCTGCCCTCCTCCGTCACAAGCAGCTTTGCAAGCGGGACTGCATAGCGAACACACAAAAAAACCGCAAGCCCAAGTACGATGACCATGAGGGCAATCTTTATGATTTTTTTATAATCCATTTTCATAGACACTCCTTGATACAGGAGTATTATACCACAAACACAATTAAAAATCAATAAAAACTACATAATACCTCTGTGAAAGTTATGTGAAATCTTTTTTTGTAAAAAGCCTTGACAAGTGCGGTTTATTATGGTATAATATAGAATGTTCTGAGACATTAGCTCAGCCGGTAGAGCATACGCCTTTTAAGCGTAGGGTCATGGGTTCAAATCCCATATGTCTCATACATGATAGCTCCGGAATCAATGCATCTGCGTTGGTTCCGGAGTTTTTTTACATAAAAATGGTTTTGCCTGCTATGATGGAAAGCAATGGGATGGGGGTGCTCACTGGTGTGCCAGCGCCAGAAAAGCTGTGCTGATCTGCAAACAAACCAGCGCTTCGCTTCTGTTTCATAAAATTATGAATTTTTTGTAAACTCTGCAACCTGTGCGACAGAAAAAGCATCGTTTCTGACGGGAATAGGCAGAGAGGAGAAAAGTACATGTACAATCAAATACTAAGCCGTCACTACACAGAGATCCTTCTCTATTGCTGTGCGCATCTGTATGGTGACCAATATGCGGCAGAGGACTGTGCACAGGAGGTCTTTCTGGCGCTGTACCGCAAGTTCGATGAACTTGATCTGAGCAAAGATATCCGCCCCTGGCTGTATGCTGCGGCAGACCGTGAAATCCGTGCATACCGGCGAAAGCATCCCGAAACAGTTGATCTCGATGCCATACCGGAACCGGCGGAAACTCCGGCCTTTACCGAAGCACAGGCAGAGACTGTGCTCGACAGTCTGCCCGATCAGGACAGACGGCTCCTTGAGGCGTATTACGGCGGCGGTGACAGAACGAAGATCGCCCGTCATATGGGTATTTCTGTCAACGCACTTTATTTGCGGATCCGCAGAATCCGAAAGCGTCTCATCGAATATACCAAAAAAACCAG
>JAFXOO010000156.1 GCA_017528675.1 Oscillospiraceae bacterium
CCGCAGAGGTTTCAACATCGACAGCCTGACTGTATCCGAGACGGAGAATCCGAAGTATTCCCGTATCACGATCTCCCTGACCGGCGACAGAAATATGGCTCGCCAGATCATCAAGCAGCTCCAGAAGCTGTACAATGTCAAGGAAGTTGAGATCATGGAGAAGGATGTCAGTGTATACCGTGAGCTTGCACTCATCAAGCTGCGTAATTCTCCCGATACACGGCAGGAGATCCTGTCGGCAGTCGATATTTTCCGTTCCAAGATCGTCGATTTCTCTCCGGAGACGCTGATTGTGGAGATCACTGGCGAAACATCGAAGATTGAAGCGTTTATTTCGCTTGTTCAGCCGCTCGGTATTCTTGAAATGTGCCGTACCGGTGTCGTAGCAATTGAGCGTGGCAGCAATATGCTCAACTCGGAGAATGTGTGAGCCGCTTGTAACCGGTTCACCCCCATTTGCTTACAACAGATTTCCGGGGAAATACCCCCGCCGATCTGCTATAAGGAACCTCTGGAAACAGATTTCAGAGAGACTTAAAAATACTTAAATGTAAGGAGTTCTTTATCATGGCAGAAGCAAGAATTTTCTACAAGCAGGATTGCGATATCCACAAGCTCGACGGCAAGACCGTTGCCATCATCGGCTATGGTTCTCAGGGTCATGCTCATGCACTGAACCTTCAGGAGTCCGGTGTCAATGTTGTTGTTGGTCTGTATGAGGGCAGCAAGAGCTGGGCAAAGGCTGAGAAGCAGGGTCTGAAGGTGATGACCACTGCTGAGGCAGCTAAGATCGCTGACGTAATCATGATTCTGATTCCGGACGAGAAGCAGAAGGCTCTGTATGAGTCTGACATCAAGCCGTATCTGACTGCCGGCAAGACTCTGGCATTTGCACACGGCTTCAACATCCACTATGGCTGCATCGTTCCTCCGGCAGATGTAAATGTTATCATGATCGCTCCGAAGGCTCCGGGTCATACTGTACGTTCTGAGTATCAGGCTGGCAAGGGCACTCCCTGCCTGATCGCTGTATACCAGGATGCAACCGGCGATGCACAGGATATCGGCCTTGCGTATGCTGACGGTATCGGCGGCAGCCGTGCAGGCGTTCTGGAGACCACTTTCAGAACTGAGACCGAGACTGACCTGTTCGGTGAGCAGGCTGTACTCTGCGGCGGTGTCAGCGCTCTGATGCAGTGCGGCTTCGAGACCCTTGTTGAGGCCGGCTACGATCCGAGAAACGCTTACTTCGAGTGTATCCACGAGATGAAGCTTATTGTTGACCTGATCTATCAGTCCGGTTTCGCAGGTATGAGATACTCCATCTCCAACACTGCTGAGTACGGCGACTACATCACCGGCCCGAAGATCATCACTGAGGATACCAAGAAGGCTATGAAGAAGGTTCTGGCTGATATCCAGGATGGTTCCTTCGCTAAGGAGTTCCTGCTTGACATGTCTGATGCAGGCAACCAGGTACACTTCAAGGCGATGAGAAAGCTGCATGCTGAGCATCCGTCTGAGAAGGTTGGTGCAGAGATCCGCAAGCTGTATAGCTGGAACTCTGAAGATGAAAAGCTCATCAACAACTAATTTCCGGTTAAAGCGCTATATGACGATAATCCCGCTTTATCGGGATTATCGTGCTATATAGGCATTGTACTCAACTGACGTAAAATCATCTGAAATGAGGTAATTCCTATGTATTTTGATGCGAAAAAAACCGGTGCACACTGTGCACCTCAGCGTTCACTGCTTCATGCACTTGGCCTGACGAAAGAGGAGATGGAGCGTCCGCTCGTAGGTATCGTCAGCTCCTATAATGAGATTGTACCGGGTCATATGAATATCGACAAGATCGTTGAGGCTGTCAAGCTGGGCGTTGCAATGGCAGGGGGTACACCGATTGTTTTTCCTGCAATTGCTGTCTGTGACGGTATTGCTATGGGACATGTCGGCATGAAGTATTCGCTCGTGACCCGTGATCTGATTGCTGATTCTACAGAGGCTATGGCGCTTGCGCATGCATTTGATGCACTTGTCATGGTGCCGAACTGTGACAAGAATGTGCCTGGTCTGCTGATGGCGGCAGCCCGTGTCAATGTACCGACGATTTTCGTCAGCGGCGGCCCGATGCTGGCAGGTCATGTCGATGGCAAGCGTACAAGCCTGTCCTCGATGTTCGAGGCGGTCGGCTCGTTCAAGGCAGGCAAGATGGATCAGGAGAAGCTTGATGAGTTTGAGCTGAATGCATGTCCGACCTGCGGTTCCTGCTCTGGTATGTATACTGCCAATTCCCATAATTGCCTGACCGAAGTGCTCGGTATGGGTCTGCGTGGTAACGGTACGATTCCTGCGGTCTACTCCAGGAGAATTGAGCTTGCAAAGCATGCCGGCATGCAGGTGATGGAGCTCTACAGACAGAACATCCGTCCCCGTGATATCATGACAGCCAAGGCATTTGAGAATGCACTGACGGCAGATATGGCACTTGGCTGCTCGACCAATTCCATGCTGCATCTCCCGGCAATTGCCAACGAGTGCGGTGTGAAGATCAACCTCGACATGGCAAATGAGATCAGTGCAAGAACCCCGAATCTCTGCCATCTGGCACCGGCTGGGCACACCTATATGGAGCAGCTTGATGAAGCGGGCGGCGTATATGCAGTGCTCAATGAGCTTGTGAAGAAGAACCTCATTCATACCGATGTCATGACCGTGACCGGCAAGACCCTTGGCGAGAATCTTGCAGGTATCGTCAACCGTGATACGGAGGTCATCCGTCCGATTGACAATCCGTTCAGCCAGACCGGCGGTATTGCGGTACTGCGTGGTAATCTGGCACCGGATGGCTGCGTTGTCAAGAGAAGTGCGGTTGCGCCCGAAATGCTCGTGCACGAAGGCCCTGCAAAGGTATTCGATTCCGAGGAGGAAACAATTGCAGCAATTTATGGCGGAAAAATCCAGGCTGGTGATGTCATCGTCATCCGCTATGAGGGCCCGTCCGGCGGTCCGGGTATGCGTGAAATGCTGTCTCCGACCTCTGCCATTGCGGGCATGGGGCTTGACAAGGAAGTTGCCCTCATCACCGACGGCAGATTCTCCGGTGCGACCCGTGGCGCTTCGATCGGCCATGTATCGCCGGAAGCAGTCCGTGGCGGCCTGATTGCCTATGTACAGGACGGCGACCTCATTTCTATCAACATTCCGGAATACAAGATCGAGCTCAAGGTTTCTGATGAGGAGATTGAGCGCCGCAAGGCCACGACTGAGATCAAGGTCAAGAAGGATGTGACCGGCTATCTCAAGCGCTATGCAAAGATGGTTTCCTCTGCGGACAAGGGTGCGATCATCAATTATATTGACTGAGGTACAGGCTATGTTGAAGAAAGAAAAGAAGCCGGAACGTTTTGTCTGCACACAGATTGAAGGCAGTTCGCTGAATGAGGGCGGAAAGCATATCGTTCTTGTTGACCGTGAGACCGGCGTGAATTATCTCTATATCCGCACAGACGGCGGCTATTCTGCCGGTCTGACCGTTCTTTTCGGTCCGGACGGCAAGCCGCTTGTCACAGAAGTGCCGATTGCTGAATAATATGAATCTGTTTCCTGCCGTATCCCGGCAGGAAACACACACGAAAGGAATGAACCACATGGGAATGACCATGACACAGAAGATCCTTGCTGCACATGCCGGTCTCGACAAGGTCGAGGCAGGCCAGCTCGTGCTTGTGAATCTGGATCTCGTGCTTGGCAATGATATTACATCTCCGGTCGCCATCAAGGCGTTTAACCAGATGGGCAAGGAGAACGTTTTCGACAAGGAGAAGGTGACCATGGTCATGGATCACTTTGCTCCGAACAAGGACATCAAGGCTGCACAGCAGTGCATGATGTGCCGTGATTTCTGCGGTGCGCAGGATATCACGCATTTCTACGATGTCGGTCAGATGGGCATTGAGCATGCGCTGCTCCCGGAAAAAGGCCTCGTGGTCTCCGGTGATGCGGTGATCGGTGCGGATTCCCATACCTGCACCTACGGCGCACTCGGTGCATTTTCCACCGGTGTCGGCTCTACGGATATGGCATGCGGCATGGCAATCGGCAAGGCCTGGTTCAAGGTGCCGTCCGCTCTGAAGTTTGAGCTCAGGGGCAAGCTGAACAAGTATGTTTCCGGTAAGGATGTGATCCTGCACATCATTGGCATGATCGGCGTGGACGGTGCGCTGTATAAGTCGATGGAATTTGTCGGCGAGGGGCTCGCTTCTCTGTCGATGGCTGACCGTCTGTGCATGGCGAATATGGCAATTGAAGCTGGTGCCAAGAACGGCATTTTTGCTGTGGATGAGATTACAAAGGCCTATGTAAAGGCACATTCCGATCGTGAGCCTGTGGTTTATACTGCCGATGCAGATGCAGAGTATGAAAAGACCTATGTCATCGACCTTTCTGAGATCAAGCATACGGTCGCATTCCCGCATCTGCCGGAGAATACGCATACCACCGACGAAATCGACGAAATCAGGATTCAGCAGGTGGTCATCGGCTCCTGCACCAATGGCAGACTGGAGGATCTGAAGGCTGCTGCGGAGATCATGCAGGGCAAGCAGGTTGCGAAGGGCGTTCGCTGCATCGTGATTCCGGCTACCCAGCGCATTTATCTTGAAGCGATGGAGGCAGGCTATCTCAAGACCTTCATTGAGTGCGGCGCAGTGGTTTCCACACCGACCTGCGGCCCGTGCCTTGGCGGTCATATGGGCATCCTCGCAGAGAACGAGCGTGCTGTTGCGACGACAAACCGCAACTTTATTGGCAGAATGGGTCATACGACCTCTGAAATCTATCTGGCTTCTCCCGAGGTCGCTGCTGCAAGCGCCATCATGGGCAGAATTGCCGCCCCTGAGGAGGTGCTCTGAGATGAAAATGACAGGAACCGTTATCAAGTACGGTGACAACGTGGATACGGATGTCATCATCCCCGCACGTTATCTGAATACCAGTGATCATAAGGAGCTCGCTTCTCACTGCATGGAGGATCTGGACACCACATTTGCCTCCCGTGTCAAGGAAGGCGACATCATGGTGGCCGGCTGGAATTTCGGCTGCGGTTCTTCCCGTGAGCATGCGCCAATCGCCATCAAGGCAAGCGGTATTTCGCTTGTGATCGCCAAGAGCTTTGCCCGTATCTTCTACAGAAATGCCATCAATATCGGCCTTGCCATTGTGGAATCTGAGGCAGCAGCCGATGCGATTGCTGAGGGCAATGTGATTACAGCCGATCTTGACAACGGTGTGCTTCATAATGAGACGACAGGCGAAGATTACGCAGTCGAGCCGTTCCCGGCGTTCATCCAGACGATTATTGAAAACGGCGGTCTCGTTGCCTCCATCAAGAACGGGAGTATCAAGTAATGTTTCATGATCTGCATGATTGCCTCGAAGAGCTCGTGATTTTCCAGGCGCTGTATAAGGACGATGTGTTCTGTGCATTTCAGCGTTTCACCAGATATGTCCGTGATCCCGGCGTTGACTGGTGGTGTGTGACAGAGGAGTACTACGACTTTGTCCGGTGTCTGTATGCCAGACACACTGTTGACTGGACAGCATACCTGCGGGATCTTGTGCTTTCAGCAGAGACGCCTCTTGACTGGTATGTGATCAACGACCAGCCCATTCCGCCGACCATGATGCAGTCTGTCAAGCGGGAGCTCAGCTATCTGAGCGAGGCCGCATCGCTTTCCTCGACAGTCATGAAAAAGCGTTATATCACTATGGAGGTAAGCGATTTTCCCGGTCATGTGGGCTTACAGCCGGATTGGGAGGGAACAGAAATAGACCTGGAGCCTTTGTAC
>JAFXOO010000157.1 GCA_017528675.1 Oscillospiraceae bacterium
CGCAGCCCCTTAAAGAAGTTTTCAGTGTATTCCCTGACTGCTATAGATTTATCCGAGAACGCCCATTCCAGCCCGTACCGCTCAGCGTATGCCGCACACATCCGCAGCATTGTAAAGCTGTCTGCATTTCTCTCTGCAATTGCTGCAAGTTCTTCCGCTGTCTTGACAACTGCTGCATTCAGTGCAAGCGCATCATCTCCCCGCAGAGCTGCACCGTCAATTGCAAACTGCTCATTCAGGAAAGCGCTTGCCTCCTGCTCTGCATCCTGCAATTTCTGGGTTGCCTCTGCTTCAATTTCTGCATACTTCTGCACCAGCTCTTTTCGCTTCTGCTGCCATACTTCAACGCCCTTTTCTCCGTGTTCCCTCATCGCTGTGCTTTCGTTTCCGAGTGCTTCAACCTGCTGATTGATCTTCGTCAGTTCCTTCACCGCAGCCGCAGCGATCCTCACCGCAGAGATCATGCTATCAGTCGGTGCAGTCGTTTTCAATGTGAACATCATTTCAGTCTTCCTCCATATTATCTTCATTCCATGCAGCCACTGCGGTATCATTCAGCGCCCGCATCCAGTCGAGTGTGCCATCTGGTTTCCTGTATGTCTCAACATTGGCTTCACCCACAAGGCAAAGCACAAAATTATCCTCGTCATCGGGTTTCATACCTCTAAACAACTTTTCAAGCCGTTGCAGTCTCTTTTTAATAGATTCGCTCATGAATTGCATCTCCTTCCAAAGCGTCCAGGCGTTCGATTATGTTGGTCTGCTCATTATAACGGAGACAGTGCCGTAGCAGAGCATCAGCCGCATTGACACGTACTTGCAATGATGCAGATTCATCATGCAGAGCATCCCGCAGAACTTGCACAGCTTCTGCACAAGCATCCTGCATAGATGCAGTAACATTTTTCAGCAAGTCGGTCTGCACCTCGCCCCATAGTTGCTGAAACTCCGGGCGCTTTCTCCTTGCCTGTAATGTGCGTTGAGCTATTCCCAAAGAATCAGCCGCTTGCCGTGTACTGCCATACCGCAGCAAAGCGGCTGCGATCTGCTCATCCGTGACTTGTTTTGTTTTCACAGAATCACCTCCTTGTGGCTATTTTTAGCCGCATTTTACTATTTGTGTCAGATTTGGCAAGTTTTGCGTTAGGTAAATCTTTTTATTCTCTATATATAGGATATACTTTTTTTGACAAACCTGACACAGAATCCTTAAAAAGTCTCATTCAAGCCTTTTCTGCTTTGGGGATGATAATAAGATCCCTTACCCAGTTACCTGAGCTGTCTTTTGCTCTATCTGCAATGAATCCACGCCGCCGCAGTTCTGCAATCAAATTTTTCCTTTTCTCACAACCGCACCCGGTATCTCTACACCATTCCTCAAAAGTGCTGTATACAGTCGCCGGGTGTATTCGCATTTCCTGTTCATCGCTCTGTAAGCATTCACGGATAAATTCACCGATTTTATCCGACTGTTCTGTATAAAGCAAAGTTGCGTCCTTTACAGATTGTGGAGGTTCAGCTCCCTCATCC
>JAFXOO010000158.1 GCA_017528675.1 Oscillospiraceae bacterium
AAGCAGAAGCTGATGGACGAGATCAATGCCCTGCACATCGAGGGTATGCCGAAGGTGGAAAAGCTGAATGCACTTGTCGGCAGCTATGTCAATCTTCCCTACCGGCTGCCGAACGGGATGACGGTGAAGTTCCTCGACGACGATGCAACCTATCTCGGAACTCAGCTTGCATGCGGGTTCGGCGGAGATCGGTGCTTCGGAATTCTCGCAAATATGGAGTTTATCCTGATCTCCACCTATGAGGCAGACGGCCAGAATCCCGAACTGATTCTGTATCAGAAGCGATAAAAACAGACCTGAAAGCGGTAATTGCCGCTTTCAGGTCTGTTTGCTATATGATCGAAGATGCCTGGAGAATAAAGAGCACCGCTGCCCCGATATGGCAGACCAGCATCAGCAGCAGCACCGGACTGGAAAGCGAGATTCGGATGCCACGCTCCTGCTGTGCCACAGTTGCACGGGGAAAGCGCTCTGTCAGGAGCAGCCTGATCAGCCACACAATGCCGAAAATCACCATGCCGAAGTAGACAAACTCGGAAATCTTTGTGCCGATTTCCAGCCCGTAATCCTCAAAAATCCCGAACAGCTCGGCAAAGAGATTGACGACCATGTGGCAGATGATGCAGGGCACAAGAGAATCGTGCTTGACAGCCATATAGCCGAACAGGCAGCCCGCCACAAAGGCAAGCAGGAATTGTGCCACGTTCTCATGCCAGATTCCGAAGATGAACGCTGTCATGATGATGCCAAAGTGCTGGTTTGAGCGGCTGAGGTTCTTCAGAACAAAACCACGCATCAGCAGTTCCTCGGTGATTGGAGCCACAATGACGCTGTACACAAGCATCAGCACGGTGCCACGGGCAGTTGTTGTCGATGGAAGATCGGCTTCATACAGCGTAATCCCGGCGGATTCAAACAGATCTGTCAGCCATGTGGCCGCAAGCCCTGTTGCGGACTGCAACAGCAGCGCAACACAGATATAGCCGAACATCCGCATCGGCGTCAGATCCTTGGTGCGGAACAGATTCGGCAGAGGAATTCTGGTCGCACTGCAACCCAGAATCGCCACCAGCAGATTGCATAACCCGTAAACCAGTGCACTCAGCGCTGTCATGATTGTGGAGCCCTGTTCCACATAATCCGCCAGAAGCGTATCGTAATTATACGGCAAATCGCCCACGGCCGCCCTGTCCACGACGGTAATCAGCGCCTCTATGCCAAGCATCAGCACAACCGCCGCCACATTGGCAATCACAAAATGTCCCGCCAGGAACCCTCCGACGATGTTGTAATACCGCCGGATGCGGCTGCGCTCCGATTTGCCGGGCAGATGCGGAAGCCGGAAGCCTTCTGTACGGATCTCCGGCACAATGGCACCATAGTCGCACTGGTAGCTGTGGAATTCTGAAGGATTGTCAAACGGATTCTGCGGGTCGGGCAGTGTATGGGTACCGGTGGGAGTCCGGTCGTTCACGATGTAAAAATATTCTGAACTCATATCGTCACGCCTTTCTGTTGAGCACTGTTTCTATTTTACCACAAAAAAAAGATTTCGTAAAGTGGTTTTTGTAAAATTCACTTTGATTTTCTGCTATTTTCTGATGCAGCGGAATTTTTTTTGCATATCTGCTGCAAAAGATATGGACAAAACCGGGAAAATATGCTATAATAAAAATAACAATGCATCAAACCCTGTCCGGCAGGAGAAAGGAAGAATCGTTATGCGGCATGAAAAATCCTGCGGTGCGATTGTTTACCGCAGATTTCATGGGAATATTGAAATTCTGCTCATCCGCCACATCAACAGCGGACACTGGTCATTTCCCAAAGGCCATGTCGAAGCC
>JAFXOO010000159.1 GCA_017528675.1 Oscillospiraceae bacterium
AGAGGCTCCGGAAGAGGCTGAGCTCCCTGAGCCGCCCGCTCCGCCGGTAGCTCCTGAGGATGCAGAGGCACCGGAAGAGGCTGAGCTCCCTGAGCCGCCCGCTCCCCCGGTAGCGCCTGAGGATGCAGAGGCTCCGGAAGAGGCTGAGCTCCCTGAGCCGCCCGCCCCGCCGGTAGCTCCTGAGGATGCAGAGGCTCCGGAAGATGCCGAGCTCCCTGAGCCGCCCGCTCCGCCGGTAGCGCCTGAGGATGCAGAGGCACCGGAAGAGGCAGTTGAGGTGGATGTGGCTGATGAAGATACCCAGCTCGATGTCGTTGAGGTAGAACAGGAAGTCAGAACTGAGGCAAAAAAGGTAAAGCAGGAAGAAGCCTGGTTCATGAAGCTGTATGACAAGGCTTTTGACTGGAATCGCTTCCAGAAACAGGATAAGGCACTGGTTGTAGATGAAGTCAACGCCGATGACCTGGCTGCCTGGAATTACTATACGGCATAAGAATTCTATCAAGACATCACGATAACCTCTTTATCCCTATACAATTGCACCCTGTTCCGCCTGCGCACGGAACAGGGTGCAGTTTTATATCAGACAGTCCCGCCTCAACTACTCCTGTGAAACAAACCGTACAGGTGAAATGGCATCAGAAATAAGACGGCCTATTGCTGAAATCAGCGCAGGAACGGAAATGTAATTTACGAAAACACTTGACATTTCCGACGGTTTATGCTATGATATAGATATTAAAACATTTGCAGATGCCAATGGGCAGACTGCATCCTTGAATGGAGGGCATTATCATGGGAATTTTTTCCAGACTCAGTGACATTTTCAAGTCCAATGTCAACGATCTGATTGATCGTGCAGAAGACCCGGAGAAGATGGTCAAGCAGATTATTATGGATATGGATCAGGAACTCCAGAAATCCACCCAGGCACTCGGTAAGGCGGTTGCCAGTGAGCGAATGGCAGAGAAGAAACTCAATGATGCAGTCAAGAAGGCAGCCGATTGGGAAGCCAAGGCAAGAGCTGCTCTGGCAGCAGGCAATACTGACCTTGCCAAGCGTGCACTGTCTCAGAAGGTCAAGGCTGACGAGGAGGTTGCCACCTATCGTGAGATGTTCGAGACCATCTCCAGCCAGACCGAAACCATCAGAACACAGGTGGAAACGCTGAAGGCCAAGATGTCCGAGGCAAAGAGCCGTCAGGCAATGCTGATCGCACGTTCCCAGATGGCCGAGACCCAGAAGCAGCTTGCACAGTCCATCGGCGGGATTGACACCTCCAGCTCCTTCGAGAAATTCAACCGCATGGAGGAGAAGGTACTTCAGAAGGAAGCAGAGGCAGAAGCTTTCGCAGAGATCGCCGGCACTGCTGTTGCGAAGGATTATGAGACCTTTGAGCAGCTTCAGAATGATGCCAAGGTTGACAGCGAGCTCCAGCGTCTGATGGCTGAGATGGGTCAGGCAATGCCGGCAGCCGCCGGTGAGCCTTCCCTGGAGGATCAGATTGCCGCCGCCGAAGCCGCCGCAGAGGCCGCTGCTGCCGGTGCAGTAGAAGGTTGATGATTCCGCCTCTCCCGGTAGCCGGGGGAGGCGTTCTTATGCAGAAAGGAGTCCGTACATGGCTGAATATAAGACCATCGCAGAATCCGTAAGAGGATTTTTTAAGGCAAATGACTGGAAATATGCCGAGGAGGATGGCATTTTTGAAAGCGGAACGCCGCTCGATGCGCCGATTAACAGTGCTCTGATCCATATTATCACGGATACAACAGCACTTGCCATCCTGACAGCGCTTGATTATACCGTCCCTGAAGAAAGCACTTTCACCGTGCTGGAGTTCTGTAATCTGGCCAACATGCTGCTCCCGGCAGGCTGCTTCTATCTTGACAGAGCCGAGCAGATGCTTGTGTTCCGTCTTACTGAGTTTATCGCTGAGGAGGGGCCGATGCCTGACGAGGCAGAGATAGAGGATCAGCTCCTGTTCTGCCTGACAAATCTCCAGCAGACGGCTAAAATCTTCGGAGAACTGATCGACGGTTCCCTGACTGTCGAGGACGCAGTAGAAGCCGTCCTCGAAATTGATTTACCAGATGAGGAATCCGAGAATTAACAAAACAGGATCCGCAATCCAGAAAAAACCGAATTTGTCCACTCCAATCCCAGATTGTGGGTGAACTTATTTGTTTTTTTATGGTATACTAACAGAAGCAGGCAAACCCCATCACTAAAGCAACAACAAGGAGGATTCAGGCATGCTGAAACACAGAATCGCAGCGTTTTTCACAGCAGGTGTCATGACCATCTGCGGACTTTGCAGCACAGGGGTAACTACCGCATCCGGAACAACGGGAGAAATGCGGGATATGACAACAATGGAACTTGTGCATGAAATGGGAATCGGCATAAATCTCGGAAATACCTTTGAAGCATGCGGCGACTGGATTGCCCAGTATTCTGAGCAGGTACCGCAGTCCTATGAAACGGCATGGGGCAGCCCTGTCGTGACCCGTGAAATGATTCAGGGCATGGCAGATGAGGGGTTCGGCGTAGTGCGTGTGCCTGTTGCCTGGTCAAATATGATGGGAGAGAATTACCAGATCAGCAAGGCCTATGATGCCCGTGTTCATGAAGTGGTGGACTGGATTCTTGAAGCGGATATGTATTGCATCATCAATATCCATTGGGACGGCGGCTGGGTCAATACTTTCCCGGACAACAAGAACGAATGCATGCGCCGTTATGAGATCATGTGGACACAGATTGCCGATAGTTTCAAAGAGTACGGAGATCATCTGATGTTTGAATCCCAGAATGAGGAACTTGGATGGGACTCCGTATGGAATCCCTGGGGCGGTACCGAGGGTAAGGAGGAATCCTACGGGCTGTGCAATGAAATCAACCAGAAGTTCGTCGATGTGGTGCGCCAGTCCGGCGGCAACAATTCCGAGCGGCATCTGCTGATTTCCGGCTATAATACCGGCATTGACCGTACCTGTGACCCCATGTTCCGGATGCCCTCTGATCCGGCCGGCCGCATGGCAGTTTCCGTGCACTACTACACACCTGCGGGATTTGCAATCCTTGAGGATAAGGACGAAAGCTGGGCGAAGGCACGCTCCACCTGGGGCACCGAACAGGATTTCCGGGAGCTGAACGAACAGATGGACATGATGAAGGCCAACTATGTGGACAAAGGCATACCGGTCATAATCGGTGAATACGGCTGCCCCACCAAGGGCAAGGAACCGGAATCCGTCCGCAGGTTCCTGAGTTCGGTCTGCAAGGCTTCCTACGACCGTCAGATGTGTCCCATCCTCTGGGCAACGCCCCAGGACAGCAAGCAGCCCGAAGATACCCTCAACGGTCACTATAACCGCACGACATATAAAATGTGTGACCAGGAGCTCAGGGCGATGTTCAATGAAATATCCGGATTTGATCCTACGCAGCGGGAAACCGACCCGCAGCCTGTCACCGGCGACCTGAACGGCGACGGAGCAGCATCTGTCAATGATGTGATTTTGCTTCAGAAGTGGCTGCTCGGTCTGGATGTGACTTTTGCAGATCAGGATGCTGCTGACATGTCCGGAGATGACATCGTAGATATATTTGATCTGGCATTGCTGAAAAAGCTGCTTCTTGGCTGAACTGTACTACCGGAACACCAGATGATTTCGTCGGGTGCAGCTTGTCGATAAAGTCCATTTCCGGTGCTGGCGCACCGGTAAGCGCTCCCCTCTGGACTGCATCGCAGCCCGTATTGCAAAAGCCAGATAGTATCTTGCCACGACGCAGCTTGAACTGCTGCTTGTTTCCGAGAAGTGCGGTTATCTTGACCACAAATATTTCCAGTGCCAGTTTACCGCCTGCGCCGGTATCCCTGCGATGCAATACCGGAGTCTTCTGAAGGGATGACCCGTTCATCCGTTTCTTTCCGGCCAAATACTGTGATAACATGTTCTTGAAAAAAACACTTGACAAACGACACCCGATGTGGTATAATAGTATTGTTGTGAGAATCCATGCGGGTGTAGTTCAATGGTAGAATTCCAGCCTTCCAAGCTGGTTACGTGGGTTCGATTCCCATCACCCGCTCCATATTGATTTACCAAAAATGATATCAAGGCAAAAAGACCGATTTATCGGTCTTTTTTGCTGTCCGAACGCCGATTTTTTTCAAGGTCAAACCGTAGATATCAAACCCCGTCTTACCGGATTCGAACCGACGATTCCTGACAATCCGATCCATATTTCCGCTATTCGGAAGAAAAACGGAGATGTGCAGAACGCTGCAGGACGGTTTCAGCAAAGATTTCTCTAAAATAGTAAACAAAGTTTCAGAGCCGATTTTAGTGGTCTTTCACAAGATGAGAGACCAGTAAAGTCGGCTCTTTTTTATTGCCGACTAAAAACGAAGGGGGGTGATACCATGAAGAAACTGGTACTGCAAGTACCGCTGAGCCACAAGCCCGAATACTTCAATCCGGAACGCTGCGTGGTTGAAAAGACCGTAGTCCTGACGCATCGGTTCTTTGAAGCCCTGCGGCTGCATCCGATGGATGACAGCCCGTACATTACAGAGAACCAAAAGTTCATGTGGAATGACGAGCGTGGAGCGCACTGTGTCCTGTTTCTGGACAGCGAGGGCGATGACGGCATTCTGGTGCAGTCGGAGGGCTACAGCTATGCCAGAAGGGCGCAGTTCGTGCCGGGTGTCAAGCAGCTGGCGTTCGATGCGCAGTTCACCACAGCGGAACATCGGATCCACAACGCTCTCATTGACATGGCGGAGGAGGCCGCCAGGCGGATGCATTCATAATACTATATTGCCGGAGTAGTAAATTCGGGAGAGTGAATAGCGCACTGTCTGTAATTTTACATCGCATCAATCATTTGTACTTTGCCTTTCGGTTTTATTGCTGTAAAAACAATCGTCCGAACTTTATTAAATAATTTTGCTGAGGTGTTGCCTACGACACATCCAGCCACATACTGATAAATGGTTTTGCTACTATCACTGTAGCCTATGATGAACATCGTCAAATTCCGCCCGTCTTTAAGTAAAGTTGTATAAGTAATTTCCGTTTTGTATTCCTCTAAAGCGCCTGAAACCAGCGTTATATCTATTTTATATACACTCACCATATACAAAGTGCTGAATTTCAAAAACTCTATTGCTTTTGATTGATAAGTTATGTATAATTATAGTAAGGATTCAACATCCTTCTTTGTGCATGTCTTCTAATATCATAGACCTTTTCTTGCGCTTATCAGTTTCAGGAAAAGTGATATGATACTTAAGGCAA
>JAFXOO010000160.1 GCA_017528675.1 Oscillospiraceae bacterium
AGCCAGATTTTTCGTCAGATTGTATAGAAATGACGCCGCTGGGCTGGCGCCCAGCAAGGAATTTCTGTGCAAGATGACGGAAAAGATGCAAGCAGATGTGCCGCCAAGCCGCCAGGCGGGCTTTGTGCGGTGTTGCCTTAAAGGGAGAAGCAGACGCATGGTTCTCCTCTTTCTATTAGATATCGTAGGAGCAGAGCAGGATGTGACAGGTTTTTGCAGATTTCAGAGAGATGCACAAGCGGAGTGTGCAGGAGTTGTGCAGGGTGACGGATATACTGCAAAAGCCCCCGAAGATGCTTTTCAGGGGCTTGGCGTTCATCATGGCCGTACTGTTTCAGCAGTTCCTTGGCGCTTTTGTAGCGTTCGTGGCAACCGTCACGAATGGGGTGCAGGGGCGAAGCCCCTGCATAGCCCTCCCCATCGGGGGAGAACGGGGTTACAGCACCACGCCGTTCTGCTTCAGCAGTTCCTTGGCACTTTCCACGGAATCGACGCCGGTCGGATTCTTGATCGGCGCAAATTCATAGCTGCGCACAACTTCATACGCAAGGCAGGTTTTCTGCATGTGGATCATGTCGAGCACAAGCTCCTCAAATTTGTAGGCATTCGGCGTTTGGGGCTTGACAAGCGCACCGGTTTCGTCAATATAGGGCACCTTCTTGTTGACGACATGCACGCTCAGACGGTTGTTGGCCATGTCAATGAGCTGGGAGGTCTGGAACAGATAGTTCAGGATGACGCCGTAGTTGTAGGACAGACGGCCATCTGGCTCCCGGCGGGAGATCATCTCCTCTGTCATTTCGTAATACTCCACAATCGAGGGTGCGCCGTCCTCAAGACAGAGCACACCGACACGCTCCTCCGGATCCGCCTTGGCAATGACCTTGGAACCGGAATCACAGCCGGAGAGCAGTGTAGCACCAACAAAGCACGGATCTGCGATGCGTTGCAGGACATTGTCCACGGCGAACACATTCAGCCACTCGATGCCCTCCCGTTGCAGAAGCCCAAGCAGCCCCGCCTTCATCAGGGACTTGAACCAGCCGCCGTTGCCGTTCGGGGAGGTTGCAATGCGCCCCTTTTCTTCAAGCAGGATTTTGCCGTCCGGATCAACCGCCGGTGCCATTGCCTGCATAAAGAAGTGAACATACTCCGGATTGTAGCCGAAGAACTTGTTCTCCTCCAGGAATTCCCGTGTGTCTTCGTCATTTTTCTCGCTGGTCATAATGAACAGCGGCACATAGGTACCGGCCTTGTCCACAACCTCCATCAGATTATGGATGAGGCACTCAAAGATATACAGTGGATGTGTCTCACCGAGATTGTACATACCCTTGGGCTTGTCAAAGCCGAGGCGTGTGCCCATGCCGCCTGCCAGCAGCACAGCGCCGACCTTGCCTTCCCGGATTGCCTCCAGGCCGGCAGCCTCAAAGCGCTCCCGGTTGACGTTGATGTCATCAGTTGTCAGTGCACCAA
Organism: Oscillospiraceae bacterium; assembly: GCA_017528675.1. Classification (GTDB taxonomy): domain Bacteria; phylum Bacillota; class Clostridia; order Oscillospirales; family Ruminococcaceae; genus UBA3855. Next base: position 1,477 of record JAFXOO010000160.1, read on the forward strand.
GCGGCTCGATATGGCCACGATCTGCGGCACTGCCTCTGTTCCGGAATACCTCAAGCAGCTCAGGATCCAGCTCATCAATTTGTGCAAGGAGCGCATCCTGCTCTGTGTCGCTCAGTTCGTCATACCAGCGCAGCAGATGCATCTGACCGAGCTGTTCAAGCTTTGCTTTTGCCTGTTCGTAATTCATAGAGGGAGTCCTCCTGCCATATTAGAATTATAATCATTATAGCATAGACATGCTGAAAAAGCAAGAGAAAAAACGCCAAGGATTCCGTTGATTCCGGATTTGTGCTGTATGCTCATGACATGTCGCACAAAAAAGCGGCTGCACATTTGTAAGCATTATCCAAAAAAGGAAGTCGATATAAATATATTGAAATAATGATTGACTTTTCCGGCTGTTTTATGTTACAATGAGATGATAGTTCGCATTACGGGAGGACACATGGAAGCATTCAATTCATTTATCAAAACCCTGGATGACTATGTCTGGGGTGTTCCGCTGATTGTGCTGATTCTTGCCTGCGGTATCTGGCTGAGCATCCGGGTCGGATTCCTGCAAGTGCACAAGCTTGGCAAGGCGCTCCGGTACATGGTCAGGGATGAGGAGAACGGCAACGGCGAGGTTTCGAGCTTTGCGGCACTGTGTACGGCGCTGTCTGCCACGGTCGGCACGGGCAATATCGTCGGAGTTGCAACGGCCATTGCAGCCGGCGGGCCGGGGGCGCTGTTCTGGATGGAGATTGCCGCCTTCTTCGGCATGGCGACCAAGTATGCAGAGGGTCTGCTGGCGGTCAGGTACCGCACCAGAACCGAGGACGGGAGCATTCTGGGCGGGCCTTTCTATTATATTGAACACGGGCTCGGTGAGAAATGGAAATGGCTGGGCAAGCTCTTTGCACTGTTTGGTCTGCTGGCAGGCCTTATGGGCATCGGAACGATCACCCAGATCAACGGCATCACCTCCGCTGCCAATCATTTCTTTGACCCGCAGGCGCAGCACACGCTGCATGTGCTCGGCGGGGAATTTACGCTGACGACCGTGATTGCCGGTCTGCTGATAACTGTCTGTGTGGCGCTGATTGTCATTGGCGGCATCCGACGCATAGCATCTGTTTCGGAATGCATTGTTCCGGCGATGATTGTGATTTATGTGGGCTGCTGTCTGATCATTATCCTCTGTCACATCACAGAAGTGCCTGCTGCCGTGATGACGGTGCTCCGGGGTGCCTTCGGACTGCGGCCGATTGCAGGCGGTGCAGCGGGATTTGCAGTGGTGCGTGCATCCATGCGCAGCGGTGTTGCACGGGGCATTTTCTCGAATGAGGCGGGTCTTGGCTCTGCGCCGATTGCAGCGGCCGCCGCCCGTACCAGAGAGCCGGTGCGCCAGGGGTTGGTGACGATGACGGGGACGTTTATCGACACGATTCTTGTCTGCACAATGACGGGGCTTTCCATCGTCATGGCAGGCAGCTACGAGAAGGGACTGGAGGGCGTGGAAATCACGACGGATGCATTCCGGTACGGTCTGCCGTTCCCGGAGAAAATCTCGTCCCTGCTGCTGATGGTCTGCCTTGCATTCTTTGCGTTCACGACGATTCTGGGCTGGAATTACTACTCTGAACGGTGCCTTGCCTATCTGGCCGGGCCGGGGCATAATCTGACAAAGCTCTACCGCTGGATCTATGTAGCTGCCGTGGCAATCGGGCCGTATCTGACAGTGGAAGCGGTCTGGAATATTGCCGATATCTTCAATGGCCTGATGGCATTGCCGAATGTCATTGCACTGATCGGGTTATCCGGCGTTGTGGCGTCGGAGACCAGGGACTATATGCAGCGGCTCAAAAACGGCGAAGTGAAATGACAAACCGAAACCTCCCTGCATCATTGAAATGCAGGGAGGTTTCTCAGTATTCAATGCCCTTCCGGGCTGTGATGCCTTTGGCGAAGGGGTGCCGCACGGCCTGGATTTCGCTGATATAATCCGCCGCCTCAAGCAGCACGGGATCCGGTTCCCGGCCTGTCAGCACCAGCTCAATCTCCGGCGGACATTGCTGCACAAGCTGCCGGGCTGCTGCCTTGTCAAGCAGTCCTGCGTTGTATGCTGCAAAGAGTTCGTCAATCACGATCAGATCGGCCTTCCGCTGCTGCATTGCCGCCAGAGCCTCTGCAAGCAGTGCATTGTGGCACGCCGTGATTGCCGCACGGTCATCATCGTTCATCCGGAAAGTGAAGCCGTAATCCCGGTCACAGCGCCGCACCGTCACGCCCGGCAGCCGCCTGAGCGAGGCAAGCTCCGAGGTTTCGCCGCCCTTCAGAAGCTGCACAAACAGCACCCGCATCCCGGCACCTGCTGCACGCATGGTCAGTCCGAGCGCTGCGGTAGTCTTGCCCTTGCCGCTGCCGCAGTAAATCTCAATCATCGCTGTGCGAGCGCACAAGCAGGATGATGCCCGCCGCCAGCATGATCGAGCCTGCACCGATGGCTGCACTGGTGGTCACGATCTCGAACACCCGGCGCTTGCGCAGCCGCTTCGAGAGCGCCTCATATGACCTTGCCTCAGCTTCCTCAAAATCAGGGGCCTTATACAGCGGAAAATGCAGCGCATTCATCGTGTCATAGGTCTTGTAATACCGTCTGCAACGGCCGCATTCCTTCAGATGTGCACGGATCGCTCTGGCGCTTTCCGTGCTGACCAGACCTTCGTGGTACAGCTCAGCCAGATCTCTTGCGACCTCACACGTCATATTCATCCTGAATCGCCTCCATCATCATTTTCTTGGCTCGGAAGTAGATTACTCTTGCGGAGTTTTCACTGATATGCAGTGCATCACCAATCTGCGCATAGCTCATATCCGCATAAACACGCAGGATTGTCACATCCTGGTACTTTTTCGGCAGCGCCAGCAGCGCCCGTCTTGTGCTTTCCATCAATAACTGCCGCTCCACGGTATCCGCCAGGTGTTCTGTCGAGCCTTCGCCGTAGAGCTCGATGAGCTGCTCGGCACTGAGGTTCTCGATCTGGTGGCGGTTCTTCCGCAGATAGCGGTAATAGGTATGCTTGCCGATGGATGCCAGCCATGTGAACACATCGCTGTCCCCCCGGAACCGGTAGAATGAGACAAACGCCTGATAAAAGGTTTCCTGCGTCAGCTCCTCCGCCAGGTCACGGTTCTCGGTCAGTTTATAGAGAAAAGCATAAATGCGTGGAAAATATTCCTGGTACAATGCTTCAAATTCTTTTTTCATCGCAATGAAGCCTCCTCAGCTTTCATCAATATGTTAGTAGCATTCTGCCCCGGAAATGTTACAGGGGGCGGAATTGGCAAAATGCACAAAAAACCAGCTTGGTGCAGTTCTAAAATTTGGCTGTTAAAGATGTAACAAATCGCCCTTCAGTGGTTACTAATTAACGGATACTAAATAATCAACCACAGGAGGCCTTTCCATGAGTTTTCGTATCATCGGTACCGGCATGTATGTGCCGCCGAAGGTGGTCACAAATGATGATCTTTCCAAAATTGTTGAGACAAATGATGAATGGATCACCAAGCGAGTCGGCATTAAGGAGCGCCATGTTTCTGAGACGGAGTTCACCTCCGAGATGGGTGCCAAGGCTGCACAGGCTGCGCTGGACGATGCCGGCGTGAAGGCAGAGGATCTGGATCTGATCCTGGCTGCCACCGTCAGCGGCGAGACCGTTTCTCCGTCGATGGCCTGCATGCTTCAGAACCGGCTTGGTGCAACGTGCCCGGCGATGGAGCTCAATGCGGCG
>JAFXOO010000161.1 GCA_017528675.1 Oscillospiraceae bacterium
CCGGTATACGCCTGTTGATCCGGCGCTGCTGTCACGCAGTACTGATTTCAGAAGGCTTTACCGAGGATGCAGAGGTCAGCGTTTCCTTCGTATCAAATCAGGAGATCCGCAGCCTGAACAAGGCTTACCGCAATAAGGACAGTGTCACCGATGTGCTCTCCTTCCCGCTCACCGGCGATGACGGCACAAGGGAAATCGACACTGAGACCGGCAATGTCCTGCTCGGTGATGTGGTCATCTCCATTGAAACCGCTGTCAAGCAGGCCAATATCTACGGGCATTCGCTGTCCCGTGAGATCGGCTTTCTGACGGTGCATTCCATGCTCCATCTGCTTGGGTACGACCACGAGAAAAGCCCGCTCGATGAGCGCATCATGCGGGAAAAGGAGGAGGCTGTGCTTGAAAAGCTCGGCATCTCCCGTGAGCTGACCTATATCAACAATGGCGAGGAGCAGGCATGACAAAGTCTATTTTCCTTACACTCTCCGGGCGCACAAATGCCGGTAAATCCACACTGCTCAATGCGCTGATCGGTGAAAAGATCGCTTCGGTCAGCAGCAAGCCCCAGACCACCCGCACCCGGATTACCGGCATTCTCACCCAGGATGAAACACAGTATGTCTTTATTGATACGCCGGGTCTGCACAAAGGGCGCACCCGGCTTTCCACGCATATGATGAAAACGGCTGAAACCTCGGCGGCAGATGCGGATGCGGTGCTCTATGTCATTGACTGCACCAAGGGACTGCATGAGCAGGATGAGCAGATGCTCAGAACCATCACCGACCGGAAGATCCGCTGCATCATCGTTGTCAACAAGGTCGATCTCCTGGAGGACAAGTCAAAGATGATGCCGCTGCTGCTGAAGCTCGAAAATGCTTATCATCCGCATGCCATCATCCCCGTCAGCGCCTCCCAGAAGGACGGCCTGGACGAGATCATGCAGGTTGCCGCAGAACTGGCACAGCCCTCTGTGCATTTCTTCCCGGATGATTCCTTCACCGACCAGCCGGAGCGTGTTCTGGCGGCGGAGATGATCCGTGAAAAGCTCCTGCGGCTGCTCAATGACGAGGTGCCGCACGGCATCGCCGTCACCGTCGAGAAAATGTCGGAGCGTGACGACAAGGATCTGCTGGATATTTCAGCAGTCATTGTCTGCGAGCGTGAGACGCACAAGGGCATCATCATCGGCAAAAACGGTGCAATGCTCAAAAAGATTGCCTCCTCCGCCCGGCGGGATCTGGAACGGTTCTTTGAAATCCAGGTCAACCTGAAATGCTTTGTCAAGGTCAAGGAGGACTGGCGCAATAAGGAAGGGCTTATCCGGAGCTTCGGACTGACGGAGGAATAGCAAAAAGTTCCGCTGGTATCCTATGCTTAGGGGCTGAACTGTGCTGAAGCAGACCGGAATACATTTCCTGAGCCCGGAATCCCGCAAAATCAGAATTACGGATCATATTATCCTCTTTTTTGCAGATACTATCCTTACAAAGGAGGTCTGCACTATGTGGGAAGATTTTGAAGCAAGCGGCAGCGTGGCGGATTATCTCGCCTATGCGGCCATGAAGGAGCTGGAACATGCTGAATGTGAAGGGCGTCGTGCTGGCACAGAAGCCGGTCGGAGAACAGGACAGGTTCATTGACATCCTCACGGCGGAGTACGGCGTGATCGAGGTGCTCGTCAAGGGTGCCTCCAAGATTTCAAGCAAGACCGGCAGTGCAACACAGCTTTTTTCCTATGCACAGTTCAGCCTTGCGGATAAAAAACACGGGCGGGTACGCATTCTGGGCAGCGTCTCGCCCATCCGCATTTTTTACGGACTGCGCAGCTCGGTCACAGCCGTGGCGCTGGCATCGTATTTTTCACAGATTATCACCTTTTCTGTCCTGCCGAAGAACGGCACGCCGGAGATTCTGCGTCTGATGCTCAACTGCCTGCACTTTCTCTCGGAGAAAAAACACGAGGAGCCAAAGCTCAAGGCGGTCTTTGAGCTCCGGATGGCGGCACTGCTCGGATTTATGCCGGATGTGGTGATGTGCCGGA
>JAFXOO010000162.1 GCA_017528675.1 Oscillospiraceae bacterium
TCTGCGCAGGTGCGGACGGAGACGCCGTCCCTGACGGTATAGTCACCGAAACGGTGCGGCTGGGTTTCAACATACCGGCAGTCGTTGCAGACATGGGAATGCGTGCCGTCGTCGTTGTCCGTGTACTTGCCGTAGGTGTGCACAGCCGCTTCCACATGGCCGCATTTGGTGCAGGTCACGGAATGGAAGGTCTTGGTGATGGTGTACCTGGTGCCATAGGTGTGCTCATCGGTTTCTGCATAGCCGCAGTCTGTGCAGAGCCGGGTATGCGTGCCGTCGGCATTCTCCTGGTAGCTGCCGAACTTGTGGGCACCGGATTCCTCGTAGCCGCAGACGGTGCAGCGATGGGTGTGCGTGCCGTCTGTGCCGGCTGTACAGGCGCCGAAGCTGTGCGCTGCTGTTTCGGCATGGCCGCAGGCAGTGCAGGTGTGCGTATGGGTACCGTCCGTATTCCGGACATACGCACCATAGGTATACTTGACGGTCTCGGTGCAGCCGCAGTCTGTGCAGGTGCGGGAATGCGTGCCGTCGGCATGCACGGTGTAGTCACCAAAGCTGTGGTCTGTGGTTTCTGCAAATCCGCAGCCGGTGCAGGTACGGGTGTGGGTGCCGTCCTTGTTGTCTGTCCAGGCACCGAAGGTATGCGATTCCGTGATTGTCCGGCTGCAATCCGTGCAGATACGGGAGTGGTTGCCACGCAGCGTGTTGATGACGTAGCTCCAGTTGTGGTCAGCGATTTCAAGCTCGCCGCAGTCGGAACATTTGCGGAGATGCTGCTCGGCGTTCATGTCGATATAGCTGCTGTAGCTGTGCGCTGTCCGGAACGGATGGCCGCAGTCAGCGCAGATGCCGCTGTGCGTGGCTTCACCGTCGGTTTTCCACGAGGCAACCTGGTGGGCTGCTTCTTCCCTGGCACCGCACAGCCCGCAGATGTGACTGTGCACGCTGTCGTTTTCGTCAGACCATTCACCGAATACATGCGCCGATGTCACGGTGTGACCGCAGACAGAGCAGGTTCTGTGATGGGTGCCGTCCTTGCTGTCGAGCCAGTCGCCGTAGAGGTGTTCCTCCTCAAAGCTGTAGCCGCAGTCGGCGCAGGTGGTTTTGTGCAGCGTGTCATCCACAGCAGACGGTGCTGCGAGATTGTGGACGATGTTTTCGGCATGCAGGGTGAACACAGCCGAGAAGCCGCTGCCGCAGTCATAGGTATAGCTGATGACCGGTGCGGCCGGGACAAGCCCCCGTGTGCCGATGACCGCACCTGTGAGGCTGCTGATGTTTGCCATCTGGATGCCGAGTGAGCGGAGTTCGGTGCAGGCGGCATCGCCAAGATCCACCACGCAGTCCTTGCAGATGAGACTCGTGAGCGAAAGGCCGGACACGTCGAGCGCCGCAATCGGGTTGTCGCTGACATCGAGCTGCCGGATAGTTCCGAAGACCTCAAGCCCCTGGATCGTTTTCAGACCCGTGCCGGCAAAGCTGACGGAGGATGCCGTATTGGCGGCAATCTCCCGTGCGGACAGGAAGCCGTCGCCGTTGGTGTCAAAGCCGGCGGCATAGTCCCGGATCACGGGATCGGGGAAGAATTCCTCATTGATGGCTGTTCCGGTGTGGGTGAATGCCTTGATGCAGGCATTGGGTTTGACGGCGGTGGTTGTGCCGTCCGAGCTGCGGGCATTCAGGCTATCTGTCCAGCCGCCGTAGGAAAGCTTGCCGTTGCTTTGTCTGGCGTTGCCGAAGAAGGAGACACTCTCCTGGCTGGACTGCTCGTCAAAGACGATGCCGCCCTTGCTCACGGATACCACAACGGAAAAGGAAGTACCCTTCCGCAGGGAAACGGCTTTGGGGAGTTCGATGGTGTGATAGCCGGCATAGAGCGAGGTGCCGCTGGTTTCGGCAGCAAGGGTGCCTCTGGCGGGGTTGCCGCTGCCGGTGATGTTCTTATAGATCTGTATGGTGTAGTCGGCCTCTGCTTCCGTGGTGTAGAAGGAGACGGCTGCCAGGTTTTCGGTCTGTGCTGCGGTAAAAATATTGGCGCCGGCGCAGTTGTAGGAGCCGCTTTTCTGCGTCCAGCCGCCCCAGTTGCGGTCGTACTGGTAGATATTGTCGTAGTTGTCGGCCGGTTCTGCCCGGAACGAGGTGAAATCGTCAAGTGTTGCGTCATAGTAGGAGAGATAGAAATAGCCGTCATTGCCCCAGCGGTCTCCCCAACTGTTCCGGCAGAGCCATGCGCCGTCACCGGGCGGTGTATCGACAAAATGGTCGCTGCTGTAGGTGTCGTCCCAGCCGACAATCAGGATGGCGTGGTTGACTTCTGCTGAGGTGTCGGCACAGTAATAATCCTTGACCTGGGAATAGCAGGCATCCTTGCTGTAGTAATCGGCATACAGGGCACCGTTGGTCATGATGGCAGTCTTGATGGCTGCCGGGTCGTCCTTGGCATAATGCTCCATATTCTGTACATGGCCATAGGAGTGATAGCGGTCGGATTCCTCAAAGGAGGGACAGTCGTTGACCGGAGGGGTATTGGCCTCAAGCTCATAGCCGCTCCAGGTTGCGAGGGATTCAATGGCATACTGATAGCTGCCGCCGTACTGGTAGGCATTCTTTTGCAGATCTGTTCCCTCGCCGTAAAGCGGATCCTCCGGGTTCTGGCAGGAGGCGCCGAGTGCGAACCAGACCAGATGCGCTTCGGACAGGTCAATGTCCGTGTCTGCCTTGCCGCTCTGGATCAGATTGCTTTCGATGGAGCCGAGTGTAGCATGCGCCCAGCAGGTGCCTGTGCCGGTCTGGTTGCGCACGGCGGGCAGACCTCTGCCGTCTGTCCGCAGGTCAAACTGCGCCGGAAGGCTGCCGTCCCGCAGACGGTAGTCCGGCTTCAGATCCGGGTGGAATTCGTTGCCTGCCCCATCCAGACAGCGGATGGTGTGCAGGCTGTTTCCGTCAGAAATCTCCCGCTGCACGGTAATGACCGCCGGGAGCTCCTCCTGTGCGGAAAGCAGTCCGGAAGGCATTTGCAGAACGCTCATAGCGGCTGCAAGGAGTATGGCAGCCGACCGTTTCCAGATCTTCGGTTTCAATTGTATCATCCTTTCTGTCATCCCGGAACCGGGAAGCCCGGCTCTGTGCTGTTCCAAAATGTCACCGAACACAATTCTTCAGTTTCATTGTAGCATGTTTTCAACGAAAAGTCAATCAAATGTGCAAAAAAACAAGAAAAATAAACGGAGCATTTTCCTTCCGGAAAGTGCTCCGCCCAGTCTGGGGTTGGGGGTGCAATGCTAACAACGTAGGAGAATAAAACCTGCGGGTGCAGGGCGGTCACCGCCCTGCCGAGGGTGGTTTAGGAGGGGCGAGCAGCCCCTCCTGAGTCGGCGCAAGCCGACAAAAAAGCTTAAGTTGTTGGCATTGGTTGGGTGGGGTGCTCCGCCTGTAATCAATGCTGTCCGCCTGTCTGTGTGAAATAATCCGTGCCGAAATGTGATGCCAGCGCATCACAGAGCACCAGCGCCGTCACGCTGTCTACTACCACACGGGCACGGTGGATGATCGCCGGGTCATGGCGCCCTTCAATTTGCAGGACGGCGTCCTCTTTCTTCAGGAAATCCACGGTTTTCTGCTCTTTGTAGATCGAAGGGGTGGGCTTGACGGCACAGCGGAACTGTATTGGCATGCCGTTGGAGATGCCGCCGTTGATACCGCCGTTGCGGTTGGTCGTTGTCACAATGCGGCCGTCCTGCATCCGGAACGGGTCGTTATAGGCACTGCCCCGCAGATCTGCGCCGCCGAAGCCTGCACCGAACTGCACACCCTTGATGCCGGGAATGCTGAACAGCGCATGTGCCAGCAGCCCTTCGAGCGTATCAAACCACGGCTCACCCACGCCAGCAGGCATGCCGAGCACTGCCGTTTCCAGCACGCCGCCGATGCTGTCGCCCTCTGCGGCTGCCTTCTCAATGCAGTTTCGCATCGAAATGCCGGCACTTTCATCGAGCACGGCAAACGGCATCTGCTGCAAGGCAGCAATATCGGCTGCCAGGTTTTCAAAGGCTCTGTCATTGACGCCCCCGCAGCGTACAATATGTGTGCCGAGGACAATGCCCTTTTCCCGGAGCGCTGTCAGTGCAATGGCACCGCCTGCCACGAGTCCCGCTGTGATGCGGCCGCTGAAATGACCGCCGCCCCGGTAATCCTCAAAGCCGTGGTATTTGGCATTGGCGGTATAATCCGCATGCCCCGGCCTTGCAAGGGCACGGGTTGCCGCATAATCCTTGCTGCGGGTCTGGGTGTTGGGAATGGTGATGCAAACCGGAGTGCCGGTCGTTTTCCCCTCAAAGACGCCGCTGACAATGCGGTATTCGTCCTGCTCTTGCCGTGCTGTGGAGATTTTGCCGGCCGGCCGGCGCAGGGCAAGCTGTGCGCTGATGAACGTCCTGTCCACCGGAATGCCCGGAGAGAGTCCGTCAATCACAACGCCGATTTCCTCGCCGTGGCTTTCTCCGAAGATGGTGACGGTAATGCTGCTGCCAAATGTGTTTTTCATAACAATGCTCCTTTCGGGGGCGATTCTGTTCACCTCTATTGTAACAGATTTCAGCCAGGATGTCAACAGGAAACCGCAGCGGATGACGACCCGATTTGCCACTTTCAGGAACAGAAA
>JAFXOO010000163.1 GCA_017528675.1 Oscillospiraceae bacterium
AATGAACGGCTGGATATCCAGATAGCCGATCAGATAGCCCTGCACCAGCCCGAATGCAAGCCCGATGGCCACTGCAATCATCATGGCAACCACGACGTTTCCGCCGTGCTCATCGAGATACACCGCACAGCACATCGCCACGAGTGCCGTCACGCCGCCGACGGAGATGTCAATGCCGCCGGTAATCATGACCAGACTCATACCGCAGGACAAAATAATCAGATACGCATTGGTGCTGATGAGATTCAGCATCTGCTGCGGTTTGCGGAATCCCTCACCGAGAAACAGGATGGAAGCAAGATACATCACCAGAAATACAGTGATCGTAATGGTCGTCAGCAGATTGGTGTCTGTCATGCGTTTCAGCGGATTACCGCCTTTGAAGAAATTCTGCATGTTTGTACCTCCTCCCTGCTCAGGTCTTTTCTGCCGGCAGATCATTTCTGCGCAGCTTCTTGCCAAGCGCCGTCAGCTTTTCACGGACAGTCGGTGCACTCAGTACAACGAGCAGGATGACAACCACTGCCTTATAGGCCGGCAGAGCGGTTGCATTGACCTCGAACTTATACAGCGTTGTTGTCAGGAATTGAATGACATAGGCACCCAGCACGGATGCCGCCATATTGAACTTACCGCCGCTCAGGGCATTGCCGCCCAGCGCTACTGCAAGAATGGCATCCATTTCAATGTCCTTGGCAACAACAGAATAGTTAATGGTCGAAATACGGCTCACCTTGATGAGTGCCGCCACCGCCACACACAGACCAAGCAGCACATAGGTCAGCAGCTTGATGAACTCCGGATTCAGGCCGTTCAGGCGGGAGGTCTTTTCGTTGATGCCGACCGACTGCACATACAGCCCCAGTGTCGTGAATTTCAGCACGAGCCATGTGATGACAAAGCATGCAATCGCAATCAGAAACGGCGCAGGTACGGGAATACCGGGGATGTAGTTGCCGAAGTAGCTGAAGGAAGGATCCTTGACAATCGGCAGCTCGTTGTTGTTGATCCACGCCGCAACGGAACGTCCTGCTGTAAACAGGATCAGCGTTGCCACCATCGGCTGAATCTTGAAGTAGGCGACCAGAGCGCCGTTGAACGCTCCGAACAGCATCGAAACCACACAGGCAATCAGGAAAGCCACAATGATCGGTGCCTGCAATGTCTCGCTGCGGCTGTCTGAACCGCAGAGCACCCGCAGCAGCACGCTGCCGCTGATGGCAATGGCGGCGCCGACGGAAATATCCTGTCCGCCGGAGGCAGCCGTCACGAGCGTCATGCCAATGGCAAGAATGGCAAGCTCCGAGCCGCTGTCGATGATCGAGATCAGGTTCCCGCTGAGTACGGGGTCGCCGTTTGCGTTTTCGTTGAGCGTGATCCGGAAGAAGGAGGGATCCGCAATCAGATTGAACAGGGCAAGAAGCAGCAGCGCCGCAAACGGAATGATGATCTGATTCCTGGAGATCACCTCCCAGATCTGCCCCAGCTTATTCTTCTGCATGCTTCTCACCTCCTGCAATGGTATTCATCACGGCTGTCTGCGTGAGCTGGTCACCGGTCAGTTCACCGACGAGCTTCCGGTCACGCATAACCAGCAGTCTTGAACAGGTACGCAGCATCTCATCTGTCTCCGAGGAGATGAATGTGATGCTCATACCCTGTGAAGCCAGCTTCAGAACCAGCTTCTGGATATCTACCTTGGTGCCGACATCAATGCCTCGTGTCGGTTCATCGAGAATCAGGTATTTCGGATGGGTCAGCAGCCATCTGGCAAGGATGACCTTCTGCTGATTGCCACCGGACAGCGACCCGATGGGGGTATTGACCGAAGCGGTCTTGATGTCAAGCAGATCAATGTACTCGTTGGCGTATTCCACAGCCTTTGCCTTGGAAATCGGCTTGAAAAAGCCCTGCTTGACCTGTAGTGCCAGGATGATATTGTCCTTGACGGACAGATCCCCGACGATGCCGTCACGCTTTCTGTCCTCCGGCAGGTAGGCAATGCCGTTTTTCATCGCCTCACGGGGGCAGGTGATCTTCACCGGACGGCCGTCCATACTGACTGCTCCGCCGGTGACCTTGTCTGCGCCGAAGATCGTCCGGACGCATTCGCTTCTGCCCGAACCGAGCAGACCTGTGAAACCGTTGACCTCGCCCTTGCGAATCCTGAAATTGAACGGCGCAATGCCCTCTGAGCTGCACAGCCCGATGCCCTCGTAAACCGGTGTACCGCCCTTGTCGGAATAGGTCGGTGCAGATTCCTTGATATCCGCCATGTCGTCAAGCTCCTTGCCGAGCATCTTGGAAACAAGCTGCACACGGGGCAGGCTCCCGATCTCATACTCACCAACAAGTGTGCCGTCACGCAGCACCGTAATCCGGTCGCAGACCTCATACACCTGGTCGAGGAAGTGCGTGACGAAGATGATGCCGACGCCCTGTCCCCTGAGCTTGCGCATCAGCTTAAAGAGCTTTGCGACCTCGGATTCATCGAGCGAGGAGGTCGGCTCATCGAGTATGAGCACGCTGCACTCCATGTCCACCGCTCTTGCGATGGCCACCATCTGCTGCACAGCGATCGAGCAGCTTGCAAGCTGCTGGGTTGCCTTGACTGCAATGCCCAGCGAATCCAGAAGCGCCTGTGCCTTGGTATTCATGGTTTTCCAGTTGACAAATCTGCTGTCGCCTCTTGCAATGTAAATATTCTCTGCAACCGAAAGGTTCGGACACAGTGAGATTTCCTGATAAACAGTGCTGATACCGAGCTTCTGTGCCTCCTGCGGAGAGTGAATCTGCACCGGGCGCTCATGCCCTTTGATCCAGATATTGCCCTCATCCTTGATATGCACACCTGTCAGCACCTTGATCAGCGTGGATTTGCCTGCGCCGTTCTCGCCCATAAGCGCATGGATTTCACCCTTGCGGAGTGTAAAATCCACGTTTTGCAGCGCTTTGACGCCTGGGAAGGATTTATAGATCCCCCGCAGTTCCAGCACGGAATCTTCACGCATTTCAATCACCCCTGACTGTCATTTTTTCTGTAAAAGCGGACTTGAATCTTCTGGTTTTTGGTAAAAATCACTTATTTTAGCAAAAAGAAAGTGCGGGGACATATGAGCATTTCCCCAAATGCCACTCCGCACTTGTCTGTTATTCGGTTTCCTGAGCGGCCTCTACCCCTGACCGCTAAGATCCCTTCCTCCGTTTTCCGGAGGAGTGGGGGAGAGGGTGCAGTGCGCCCTCACCCCGCATATATGAAGTTGAATATGTCGGATCAGATACCGTACTTATCTACATCCTCCTGCGTGATGGTCGAAGCATCGAAGCCCTTCTCGTTCATGATGATGGTCTTCTGATCGAGCTTTTCGCCATTCTCAAGCTTCTGGATAACTTCCCTGATGTACTCGGACTGGAACGGATTGCACTGACCGTCATAGTTCCAGTTCTGCTTGAGCAGCTCCTCAAGCGCCCACTTGTTGCAGTCAAAGCCCATTACGATAACATCCTTGCCGACGCCGTGGGAGATATTTGCCTTGTCAAGTGCAGCAACAGCACCCTTTGCCATATCATCGTTCTCTGCATAGATAACGTTGAAGGACTTGCCGGAGTCGATCACGGACTGCACGATCTGCTGTGCCTTCTCTGCATTCCACTCAGCGGTCTGCTGTGCAACGATGCTCCACTTGGAGGAATCCTCCTGTGCAGCAGCATCAAGCGCACCGGAGCGGCCCTTCTGTGCTGCGGAGCCCATTACGCCCTGGATGTGGATGACTTCATACTTGTCAAGATTCTGGTTCTTGAGCCAGTCAACAGCGGTCTGGCCTTCCTTTTCCATATCAGAAACGATGGAAGCCTCATACAGGCTCTCGTCAGCGTCTACGGTACGGTCGAACAGGATGACCTTTACGCCTGCATCCTGTGCTTCCTTGAGGACACCGTCCCAGCCTGCGGTATCCGCAGCGGAAAGCAGGAGATAGTCCACCTCATCCTGGATGAACTTCTGGGCGTAGGTGATCTGCTCATCGTTCTTCAGGCTGTATGCAAAAGAGGCATCAAATCCATTTTCCTTGGAGAAAGCCTCCTTGAGGTCCTTGTCGTTTGCAGTACGGTAGCCGGACTCGTTCGGGTCGTTGTTGATAATGCCGACCTTGATGAGGCCTCCGGAATTCCCGCTGCTGCCGGAATTCCCGCCGGCACATCCGGTGAGCATCGCAGCACAGACTAAAGTCGATACCAGGATTGCAGCAAGCTTCTTGATTTTCATGGTTGATTCCTCCCAAACTTGTATTGTTTTTGAATCGCCTCAGCGATCTGTTTAACTTGTAATTACATTATATCCGAAAGGTTCGTACATTTATACCCAAAATATTATTAAAAACGTTTAAAAATTTACGTTTTTTCATATTCCGGACGCAAATTGTCAGCAATTTGTCAATACATCTTTCAAAACCGTACAATCACCGCACCGGTCAGCAAAAAGACAACCGCAAGCTTCCGGAAGTGCTGAATGCCAAATCCATCAGCCCCCTTCCCTTTCCCAGAAGCACTACAGCGGCAATCTCCTCAGTGCTTTCTCTGAATCCGACGTCTGCCAGAAACGCAAGCGGAGGTCTTCGCTGCCGAAAACCCCCTTGCGTTTCATAATAATCCTTCGCTACACCACATTCGCCATGTTTTTATACTGCCGGGGTGTCTGCCCGGTATACTTCTTGAAAATCTGACTGAAATAACGATAGTCCTGGAAGCCTACCTCATAGGCTATCTCGTAGACCATCTTGGTGGTGCAGCACAGGAGCTGCTTGGAGCGGTCAATCCGCACCATGTTGAGATAATCCGAAAAACAGCGGCCTGTCTTCTTTTTGAACAGTGCACTGAAATAGCTCGGACTCAATCCTACCTCATGCGCTATGCAGTTGAGACTCAGATCATCCCGCATATAGTTCGCATCAATGAACCGGATGGCGTTCCGGATCACCCCTGTGCGTCTGTCACGAACAGTCTCAATCCGCCAGCGGATGCACTGCTCAAAAATCCTGTAGAGATATGCCGCCGTACCGTCTATTGTCACAAGATGCTGTTCCAGATCTTCCGGATGCCCGAACTGTGCCGTAAATGCAGTATCACTGATGCCGAGCTCCCTTGCAAAGCTGCGTGCCGTCAGGTACATATCCGTACTGATGTAGATACGCAGCACCAGCGAATCAAGCTCCGCAAAGTGCATGTCCTCCAGCAGCGCATCAAAATCCTCACGGCATTGTTCCAGACTGGAACTGCGGAGCAGACGCTCGATCTGACGGATGTCCGGCTTCTTTACTGCGGTGAATTCCTCTTGAAATACTCTCTGTACCATCCCCGTACCCCCATAAAACTGCACATACTGTCAAGAATCCCGTACTATACCGAAAATCATAGCTTTGCCACAGAGCTCCGTACAATCAGCTCCGGAACAATGAGTTCATCCCGCTGCTCTGCTGTATGATGGTTAATCATACTGATGAGCTTTCTGGCTGCCGCCTTGCCAAGTTCACTGTGCGGATGATGCACGGTTGTCAGCGGCACTTCGCAGATAGACGCATACCTGGAATCATCAATCCCGACAATGGACAGATCATCCGGCACACGGATTCCGTTTTCCTTGCAGAACTTCAGCAGATTGACCGCCAGCTTGTCATTATAGCAGACCACTGCTGTCGAACGTTTCAGCAGGTCAAGAAGCTTCCCCTTGGCGTAGTCAAATATGCTGTTCCGGTCAGATGTCGCAAACCAGAAGACATTGCGTTCGGAAAACCGTACATTATGTGCAAGACAGCTCTCCATATAACCGCTGTAGCGGAGATGCCCCTGGATATCATCGAGTACAAACATGCCGCAGATATTCTTGTGCCCGCAGCTCACCAGGTAGTCGGTCACGATTCTGCCTGCCGCCTTGTCATCCATTGCCACACAGGGATAATCCGCCCAGGAATACTTGGCGTTGAAGAACACCAGCGGCACACCGCTCTCGTGCAGTTCCTTGTAAACCGATACATTCGGGTTCGGCAGAGCACTCTTGGAAGGCTCCACAATCAGCCCGCAGACACCGGAGGAAAGCATGCTCTCAAGCGCCTTCATCTCCTCCATCACCTGATTGTGCGTGATGGAGAGCTGCATGGTGTACCCGGCATCCCCAAGTACGCTTTCAATTCCCGTCATAATATGCGGGAAGATATAGTCACTGAAGTAGGTCGAAAGAACGCCTACGCTTTTCTGGCTCGGCACAGTCTGCTGTACCGCAGACCGCTCACAGATAAACGTGCCGTTTCCACGGACACGGCTGATGACATTCTCCTGCTCCAGGTGCATCATCGCCTGCCGCACCGTCTGACGGCTGACCCCGTGTATCTCACAAAGTTGTTTTTCCGTCAAAAAACGATCATTCGGCTGAAGCCCCTCTGAAGCAATATAATCCTTCACCCAGTCCACGATCGCCATGTATTTGTAGTTATTCATGCCAGCCTCCTTACCCAGAACGTACATTTGTAGCATGATTCTTTCTGGTCAGTACTATTGTACCATACAATTCCGGAATTGTAAAGAC
>JAFXOO010000164.1 GCA_017528675.1 Oscillospiraceae bacterium
CCGAAGTTTTCACCAACGATGTGGAAAACTTCGTGGAAAAAGAAATTATTTATCAACACATTTCCGGAAACCGCCATTTATAGGCAAAACCGGAGCGGCATTGCCGCAGAGGAGAGTGAAACCATGGAAGAAGAACGCTATGATGCGGAACAGATACAGGTGCTTGAGGGGCTTGACCCGGTGCGGAAGCGTCCGGGCATGTACATCGGTTCCACCAGTATCGACGGTCTGCACCATCTGGTCTACGAAATTGTGGATAATGCCATTGATGAGGCACTGGCCGGCTACTGTACCGAAATTACGGTAGAGATTCTGCCGGATAATATCATCCGTGTGTCTGACAACGGGCGTGGTATCCCGACCGGTATCCACCCGACGGAGGGGATCTCGGCAGCAACGGTCGTGTATACCGTGCTGCATGCCGGCGGTAAGTTCGGCGGCGGCGGCTATAAGGTCTCCGGCGGCCTGCACGGCGTTGGCGCATCGGTCGTCAATGCACTGTCCGAATGGCTCGAAATCAATGTCAAGGACGGAAAGCATGAGCATTTCCAGCACTTTGACAGGGGTGAATACAAGGAGCCGCTCAAGATCATCGGGGATACCGACAAGACCGGCACGACCGTCACCTTCAAGGCGGATGCAGAGATCTTTGAAACGACCACCTATGACTACAAAGTCCTCCTCAAGCGCATGCGGGAGCAGGCGTTCCTCAATGCGGGCATCCGCATCATCATTTCCGATACCCGTGACGAGAATGACGTAAAGTCCGAGACGCTGCACTATGAGGGCGGTATCCGGCAGTTTGTCGAGCATATCCACAAGGTCGAGGGATATGAATCCATTGGCGATGTGATCTATATGTCCGGCACGCAGGACGATTCCTTTGCTGAGATCGCTTTGCAGTACAATAACAGCTATGACGACGTGATCCTGTCGTTTGCGAATAATATCCACACCAAGGACGGCGGCAGTCATGAGACCGGCTTCAAGAATGCCCTGACGAAGGTCATCAATGAATACGGCAAGCGCTTTGGCATCCTGAAGGAAAATGAGAAGCTCTCCGGCGATGATGTCCGTGAGGGTCTGACCGCCATCGTTTCCGTCAAGCTGACGGAGTGCGAATTTGAGGGACAGACCAAGGGACGCCTCGGCAATCCGCAGGTGCGCCCCTTCGTGGAAAAGCTCATGCAGGAGAAGCTGATGAGCTATTTAGAGATGAATCCCGCTGTTGCCCGTGAGATCCTGGATAAGTGTACCACTGCGAGAAATGCCCGTGAGGCGGCGAGAAAAGCCCGTGATACGGCACGCCGCAAGACGGAGATGGGCAATGCTTCCCTGCCGGGCAAGCTCGCTGACTGCACAGAGCACGGCGTTGCGGGCACTGAGATCTATATCGTCGAGGGTGATTCCGCCGGCGGTTCTGCCAAGGGCGGCAGACAGAGAAGATACCAGGCCATCCTTCCTCTTTGGGGCAAGATGCTGAACGTGGAAAAGGCGAGAATCGACCTGGTTTACGGCAATGAGAAGCTCATGCCGGTCGTGACGGCGCTCGGCACCGGTATCGGTGAGGACTTTGACATCTCCAAGCTGCGCTACGAAAAGGTCATCATCATGGCCGATGCCGATGTGGACGGATGCCATATCCGGACACTGCTGCTGACCTTCTTCTTCCGCTATATGAAGCCGCTCATTGAAAACGGCAATGTCTATATCGCACAGCCGCCGCTGTTCAAGGTCGAGCGTGATACCAAGACCAAGAAATACCAGAAGGTGCGCTATGCCTTCTCCGATGAGGAACGTGACCGCTACATCGAGGAGCTGCGTGAGGAGGACGGCAAGTCCTTCAAGCTGCTGGTACAGCGGTACAAGGGTCTTGGTGAGATGGATTCCGAGCAGCTCTGGGAGACGACCATGAATCCGGAGACCAGAACCATTCTCCGTGTCAAGATGGAGGATGCGGTCAAGGCTGACGAGATCATCACCATCCTGATGGGTGACAAGGTCATGCCGAGAAAGGAATACATCGAGAAATATGCGAGAACGGTATCCAATCTCGATATCTGAGGAGTGAACACATGTCAGAACCGACAACAGAGGGTATGCTCCTCGAAAAGCAGTATAAAATCCCGTTTGAGATGTTCCGGGAGGCATTTACCGCCTTTCAGAAGCGGTTTGTGTATCCGAAAACGTATCTTGTGATGGGACTGCTGCTTGTGATCTGCGGGATCTATGCCTGGTTCATCGTCAACGGCGGGGAACAGGCCAACCGGACGCTGTACTGCATGATTATCCTGTTTTGTCTCATCATGATGTTTTTCCAGTGGTTTACGCCGCTGAAGGCAAGACGGACGCTCATGGAGGGCGTGAAGGAGATTGAGAATGACGAGTACCGGCTGCGGATTTTTCCGGAGTATCTGGAGATCGGCACGATTCTGCCGCCGGAGGATGCGAAGGCAGCAGAGACGGATGATCTGTTCGACGATACGCCGGAGGAGGATTTCTCAGGGACACGCATCCACTACAACAAGGGGCTGCATGTGGACGAATATGCGGGATTTTTCCTGATCTATCAGCAGAAATCCATGATCTATGTCGTTCCGAAGTCCGCTTTTTCCGAAGAAGAACTTGAAATCCTGCGGGTGCATTTTTCCAAGCGTTTAGAGAAAAATTTTCAATCCAGAATCAAGAAATGATTTGTTAAAAGAAAAAAGATGCGGGTGCAGGGCGGTCACCGCCCTGCCGAGGGTGGTTTAGGAGGGGCGAGCAGCCCCTCCTGAGTCGGCGTAAGCCGACAAAAAAGCCGCAATTTAGAGGTGAAAGCATGAGTAACGAAATCAACAACGAGACCCAGGAAACAACTGAAAAGCTGCATCCGAGGGTAATTCCGGTCGATGTGGCGGATGAGATGCATGACTCGTTCCTTGCGTATGCAATGTCGGTCATCATTTCCCGTGCGCTGCCGGATGTGCGTGACGGACTGAAGCCGGTTCATCGCCGTATCATTTACACGATGTTTGAGAACGGCCTGACACCGGAAACGCCCTACAGAAAGTGCGCCGATACGGTCGGTGCTGTGCTGGGTCGTTACCATCCGCACGGTGATGCTTCGGTCAATGATGCACTGGTGCGTCTGGCGCAGGACTTTTCTCTGCGCTATAAGCTGGTAGACGGCCACGGAAACTTCGGTTCCATCGACGGTGACCCGCCTGCTGCCTACCGTTATACAGAGGCCAGAATGTCGAAGCTCTCGCTGGAAATGGTCGCTGATATCAACAAGGATACTGTTGACTGGGCAAGCAACTACGACGACCGTCTGAAGGAGCCTGTAGTGCTCCCCTCCCGGTATCCGAACCTGCTGGTCAACGGCTCTGTCGGCATCGCTGTCGGCATGGCGACCAATATCCCGACGCATAACCTCGGTGAGGTCATTGACGGCCTTAATCTGCTCATCCGGAATCCGGACTGCACGCTCGACGACCTCATGGAATGCATCAAGGGGCCGGATTTCCCGACCGGCGGCATCATCATGGGCAAGGCCGGCATCCGTGCGGCCTACGGTACAGGCCGGGGCAAGATCATCGTCCGTGCCAGGACGGAATTTGAGGAGATCAAGGGCAAGCAGCACATCATCGTGACCGAGATCCCCTATATGGTCAACAAGACACGCCTTGTCAAGCACATCGCTGATCTCATCAACGAGAAGCGCATCGAGGGTGCGACCTTCGTGCGGGATGAATCCGGCAGAGACGGCATGCGCATCGTCATCGGCCTGCGCAAGGATGCTATCCCGGATATCGTGCTCAACAAGCTGTTCAGCTATACACAGCTCCAGGATACATGCAGCGTGAATATGCTCGTGCTGGCAGACGGCACCCCCAAGGTGCTCACCCTCAAGCAGGTGCTGGAGCACTACCTCGCATTCCAGGTGGATGTCATCACCCGCCGCACAAAGTTTGACCTCGATAAGGCGCTCAAGCGTGCGCATCTGTTGCAGGGCTTCATGCTCGCTGCGGACTATATCGACGAGGTTATTGCCATTCTGCGTTCTTCCTCCAATATCCAGGAAGGTAAGGAACGCCTGATGGAGCGCTTCCAGGATGTGGATATGATCGCACTGCTCGAACGTTCGCAGTATGATTTTTCCAAGCTGAATCTGCCGCATACCATCGGCCTTTCCGAGGAGCAGGCAGAGGCCATCGTGCAGATGCGTCTCGGTGCATTGACCGGTCTGGAGCAGCAGAAGATCATGGATGAACTGTACGAGATCTGCGAGAAGATCTCTGAATATGAGAATATTCTTGCCGACAAGCAGAAGATCTATGAGATCATCTCCGAGGAGCTCGGTGTGATCCGCCGGAAGTTTGCTGACAATCGTCGCACGGAGATCACCGCCGTTTCGGGCGAGGTGGATATTGAAGCACTGATCGAGATGGAGGACTGCGTTGTCACCTATACCGATAAGGGCTATGTGAAGCGCATTGCACTCGATGAGTACAAGACCCAGCGCAGAGGCGGCAGAGGCGTGCAGGGCATGAAACAGCGTGAGGAGGATTTTGTCTCCGAGATGTTCATCTGCTCGACGCATGACAATATCCTGTTCATCACCAACAAGGGCTATATGCACAAGCTCAAGTGCTATGAGATTCCGGACGGCTCGAAGGCATCGAGGGGCTTCCATTTTGCCAACCTGCTCAATTTGCAGGAGGGCGAGCACATCTCTGCGATGCTCAGATGCCGCACCTTCGATACGGATGACTATGTGGTCATGGTCACGAAGTTCGGCCGCATCAAGCGCACCCCGCTGACGGCGTTCCGGAATATCAACAAGAAGGGCATCATTGCCATCAACCTGGGCGAGGGCGACGAGATTGCCGGCGTGCGCATGACGGACGGCGATGAACAGCTCATCGTTGCGACAAAGCTCGGCATGACGCTGCGGATGGAGGAGAAATGCATCCGGCCGCAGTCCAGAAATGCCGGCGGTGTGCGTGCCATCAGGCTGCGTGAGGGAGATGAGGTCATCTCAATGGCAAGAGTCCGCAGCAATGCAACGGTTCTGACCGTCACGACAAAGGGCTTCGGCAAGCGCTGCGGTCTGGAGGAATACCGTATCCAGGGCAGAGGCGGCTATGGTCTGAAAAATTACAAGACGGACGAAACCAGAGGTACTGTCTGCGGCATCAAGGTTGTGGACGAGGATGACGATATCATCCTGATTTCTACCGAGGGCATCATCATCCGCATTCTGGCCAGCGATATCCGTGTCATGGGCAGAACCGCCAAGGGCGTGCGTGTGATGAAGGTATCCGATGGGAATGAGGTTGTTGCTTTCACGAGAGCAGAGCATGACAGCACCGCCGAAACGGCTGAGGTTGAGCAGATTTCTGACGAGGAAGCGGCACAGCAGAATGCAGAGCCGGATGAAATCATGCCGGAGGTAGAGCCGGACGACGAGGAATAAGATTTCACAAAGAGGGAGGTTCCTGCCTCCCTCTTTTTTGCAGGAGGTAGTATGGAAGTCCGTCATGAAACGATACAGATGAAAGGTATCCGGAAAGGATACAGACTGGTGCATCTCTCGGATATTCATTTCAGCCGTCTGACAACCCATGAAAAGAACCGGGAATGCATCAGGGAAATTCTGAGAAAGTGCAGACCGCTGTGGAATACTTGTGCCTTCTGTATTACAGGCGATCTTGTCTCCCGGAAATGGAACGAAGCCACGCTGGAGGATGCAGCGGAGCTTGTGAAAAACCTGCGGAAAACCGCACCGGTGCTGTTTTCGTTCGGCAATCACGAAATGGATCTGCCGCTGGCACTGCGCAGGGAGCTTGTGAAAGCATTGCAGAGCGAGGGTGTCACGCTTCTGCACAACCGCAGCATCCGGCTTGGGGAACTGACTGTCACGGGTCTGACGCTGCCGAAGCATGTCTATCGGAATGCGAACGGCGGCTACAGCGGACTTTCCACAATCACGCAGGGCATGGTGGAAAGCTGCCTCGGCGCTTGTGTGGCACGTCCCGGTGTGCTGCTGGCACATTCGCCGCTCGGATTTCCGTCATATGCGCAATGGGGCGCAGATCTGGTGCTTTCGGGACATGTGCACGGCGGAATTGTCCGCATCGGGGAGCAGGGAATTCTGTCGCCGGAGCGGCTGTTTTTTCCGCAGTATACCAAGGGACTGTATACGGATGCAGAGACCGGTGCACGCATGGAGCTGAGTGCCGGTATCGGGAAACTTCGCATTCATAATCCGGCAGAAATTGTCTGTGTGGATCTGATACCAGAGATGAGGTGAACCAGATGAAGTTTCAGATGCAGTTACCGCCTGCTGTGGCCGGAATGGTAGAGCAGCTACAGGAAAATGGCTATGCGGCGTATCTTGTGGGCGGCTGTGTGCGGGATGCGCTCTGCGGTTTGCAGCCGCATGATTACGATATTGCCACTGATGCCACACCGGATGAGATTGTTGCCGTATTCGGTGAGGCAAGCTGCACTTATTACGGGAAGGCTTTCGGTACTGTCTGCGTGAAAAAAGGCGGAGACTCCGCCGAAATCACAACCTTCCGGACAGAGGGTGCCTATTCGGATGCAAGGCATCCGGATACGGTGGCTTTCTCGGAGCATGTGGAGGATGATCTGTCCCGGCGGGATTTTACCTGCAATGCCATCGCCTATGATCCCCGGACGGGTCTGCTTGACCCCTATCACGGGGCAGAGGATTTAAAAAAGGGCATACTGCGTGCTGTCGGGACGCCGGCAGACCGCTTTCATGAGGATGCACTGCGGATTATGCGTGGCATGCGGTTTTATGCCCGGTTCGGACTGGAGCCGGAGCCGGAGACAGAAACGGCGATGCGGGAATGTGCTCCCGGCCTGGAGCTGATCTCGGCAGAGCGGGTTTTCACGGAGCTCTGCGGGATGGTGATGGGGGAGTATATCACCGAGGTGCTGGAAAGATTTCCGGAGGTTCTTGCTGTACGCATCCCGGAAATTACGCCCTGCATCGGCTTTGAGCAGCACAGCCGGTACCATGATTTCACGGTCTGGGAGCATATCGCCCGCACGGTCGGGAATGCCGTGCCGGATCTGACGGTGCGCCTTGCCATGCTGCTGCACGACATCGCAAAGCCCGACTGCTTTACGATGGATTTCGGGGGCGGGCATTTCAAGGGGCATGCGGCACTTGGTGCAAAGAAGGCGGATGCGATTTTACAGCGACTGCGCTGTGATAACAGGATGCGGGAAACGGTGGTGCAGCTCATTCACTGGCACCGGCTTACTCCGAGAAATCTGCCGCAGGTGCGCAGGATTCTCGGTATGCTGGGCGAGGAAAAGTTCCGGCAGTACCTGGCAGTACTCGATGCGGACAGGGTGTCCAAGAAGCTTATCACAACGGAATCCCGGCGGAAAATCGACCTTGCAGAGTCGCTGCTGGAGGAATGCCTGGAGAAAAATCTGTGCTGTACCATCCGCCAGCTTGCTGTCAGCGGCAATGACCTGAAAGCGCTCGGCTATGAGGGACGTGAGATCGGCCAGATGTTGCAGGTGCTGCTCGATGCCGTCATTACCGGGGAGATCCCGAATGAGCGGGAGGCACTGCTGGAGTATGCGGGGCCGGTGAGTTTTTTCACTTGACAGAAAGATGAAAATAGAGTATAATATAATTGTATTGTTATATCCGGCCGGAGGTGCCGGATGACTATTCAGAAAAGAGGAAATCACTATGAAAAAAGTCGTTATCATCGGTGCAGGCCCTGCGGGTCTGACAGCCGGATATGAACTGCTCCGGAAGGCTCCGGATGAATACAGTGTGACCATCTACGAG
>JAFXOO010000165.1 GCA_017528675.1 Oscillospiraceae bacterium
ACCCAAGCATGTCCCTCCCGGATGATTTCCGGGAGGGCGTATGCGTTTTACAAAGATCAGGACTTGACAATTCTGCTGAAATCCTGTAGAATAATAGTAGGAAAGCGCTGGTTTATTCGTAAATCAGCAATGGGGTGTGGGGCGAAGTCCCCGGAATAGCCCTATACTGTCTCTGAAGCACTGCATCAGAGCTTTCTCAGAATTCACTAACAGGGAGGTTATCCTTATGGCTGAGATTGCCATTAAAAATCTGTACGACCTGTCCCACACGCTTGCGGGCAGCTATTTAGCGGGCTTTACCTATCCATGGGAGGCGCTTGCCGGCATCAGCGATATGATTGTAGCACTCGGTGAGCAGCTTGACCCGGCTGAATATGACAGCCCGTCCGAGCATGTCTGGGTGCACAAGACCGCAACCATTTTCCCCACTGCCTACCTTGGCGCCCCCTGCATCATCGGCCCCGGAACAGAAGTGCGGCACTGTGCCTTTATCCGTGGAAGTGCTCTGGTTGGTGCCAACTGCGTCATCGGCAATTCTGTAGAGCTCAAGAACGTGATCCTCTTTGACAATGTGCAAACGCCGCACTATAATTATGTCGGTGACAGCATTCTCGGCTATCGCTCCCATATGGGCGCCGGCTCCATCACTTCCAATGTCAAGTCGGACAAGACGCTCGTTGTCATCCGCAATGACGGTGAGCTGATTGAGACAGGTCTGAAAAAGGTCGGTGCAATGCTGGGGGACTGCGTAGAGGTCGGATGCAACAGTGTGCTCAATCCCGGTACCATTGTAGGGCCCGACTCCAATATTTATCCCACAAGCTGTGTGCGTGGCGTTGTGCCGGAGGAGAGCATCTGGAAAAACGACGGCGTCATCATCCGTAAAACGAGATAGCCATGAAGAACGATCCGAGAAAACACTTTTCTGCTCTGCAAATTATCCATAAGGTTCTGCGGGAGCACATACAGCCCGGTGACATCTGTATTGACGCTACGGCAGGCCGGGGAAAGGATACACTCTTTTTAGCAGAGCTGGTTGGAGAAACCGGCCATGTGACGGCATTTGATATCCAGGAATCTGCCATCGTGAGCACCCGTGCGCTGCTCGAAGAAAAGGGCATGTCCGGCCGTGCAGAGGCAGTGCTCGACAGCCATGCCAATATGGCAGACTATGCGCAGCCGGGAACCGTTTCTGCGATCACATTCAATTTTGGCTGGCTGCCCGGCGGTGACCACAACGTATTTACCCGCCCTGAGAGCAGCATAGCAGCCATTGAAGCAGGGCTTTCACTGCTGCGGGATGAGGGAATCATGACGCTCATCCTGTATTACGGCAGAGAGACAGGATTTGCAGAGCGTGATGCACTGCTTGCCTATTTACCGACGCTCGACAGCGATCTGTATACCGTGATCGAGATGCCGTTTGTCAACCGCCCGAATTGCCCGCCGATTCCGATTGTGATTCTGAAGGGCTGACTTTCTTTGCAACTGCATATATGACAAAAACAGCCTCCTATGATGCACACAGGAGGCTGTTTTGTTTGCTCAGGATTTTACAAAATCGGTGATGCTCACATCTTTCTGCCCTGCGCCGAGTGCGGCAGCATATACCAGAATGACGGCAGCATCCGAGGCGTTGACCGTGCGGTCGCCGTTGACATCGGCCGCAATGGTCTGCATGGTCGTCAGGCCGCTGCTCTTGCCTGCGCCGAGCGAAGCTGCTGCAATGAGCACCTTAGCGGCATCAGATGCGTTGACGGTCTTGTTGGCGTTGATATCTCCGAGCAGGATGGCAAATCCATCCGGAATGCAGACAGTTGCCGTCCTGTAGACCGAGGAGACCACTCCGTCTGCATTTTCCTGGGTGGAACGGATCCGGAACCAATAGGTGACATTTTTCTCGATATCCCGCAGTTGATAACCGCCGTATGCCCCGCCGATCTTCTTGTGAAGCGGGTCGGTGAATTCAGGATTTCTGGCAATGTCAATCTCGTAATACTGCGCACCCTCAACCGGCGTCCACAGGAACATGATCTTGTCCTCAGCGTCCACCGTGAAATTACTCAGAGCCGGTGCATCCAGCTTGCTGTCCGCAGCCGCCGGCGCACAGTACTGTGTCACAGAATACGGAGAATACAGCGTGGTTTCGCCGGTTTCTGCATAGGCACGCACACGGATATAGTAGGTCTTTTCACGTTCAATGTTTTTTTTCAGCCGCACATCGTTCTCCGGGCGGTCAAATGAATACATCGGCTTCTGAAACGAGGGGTCAGTGCTGACCTCATAGTGATAGCCCTGTGCGCCGTCGATCAGGACACACTTGATACGCAGGGAAAAATCACCGTCCGTTCCGTAGTACTCCTGGCAATACACAACAGGGGGGAGCAATGCTGCGGTTGGTTCTTCTGTGGCAGGCTCCGTAGCGTCCTGTGCAGCAGTCTCCGGCTCTGTAGCATCCTGTGCAGCAGTCTCCGGCTCCGTAGCATCCTGCGCAGC
>JAFXOO010000166.1 GCA_017528675.1 Oscillospiraceae bacterium
CTTGCATCCCGTGTCAAGGGCAGGCACGACAACAATACTGCTGCTGTTGCGATGTTTTTACAGGAATAAAGAGACGCTCCCTGTCATGCGGACAGGGAGCGTTTTGTCAGCGGTTGTTGACTTCCTCCGGGTACATGTCATGATGCGTGAGCCTGTCCCATGCGACCTGTTCCCACTTGGTGCCGGGCTTGCCGTAGTTACAGTAGGGATCAATGGACAGTCCGCCTCTGGGGAGAAACTTTCCCCAGACTTCAATATATGCCGGATCCATCAGCGCTATGAGATCATTCATGATGATATTCACGCAGTCCTCGTGGAAATCGCCGTGATTCCGGAAGCTGAACAGGTAGAGCTTGAGGGATTTGGACTCGACCATTTTTATGCGGGGGACATAGGAGATGTAGATTGTCGCAAAATCCGGCTGCCCGGTGATGGGGCACAGACTGGT
This sequence comes from Oscillospiraceae bacterium, assembly GCA_017528675.1. GTDB lineage: Bacteria > Bacillota > Clostridia > Oscillospirales > Ruminococcaceae > UBA3855. The sequence continues at coordinate 449 of JAFXOO010000166.1, forward strand.
GAATTCCGGACAGTTGAACTTGACGAAGTACTCACGATCCGGATGCTTGTTTTCAAAGGTCTCCAGTACGGACGGGTCATAGTCTGTGGGATAGTTCGTGTGCTGGTTGCCGAGGAGTGAAAGCCCCTCCTGCTGTTTGTTTCTCGTTTCCATGTGGTTTTTCCTTTCATGTTGGATGCTGCCGGTCAGCAGACAGCGCTTGCCGATCATGCCTTATACCAAGCCCGGATCCGGTGCTTCCGGCAGAATGATTTTGGCTCCTGTGATACGCCGGGGCAAATCCCGGCATCTCCCGGATGTTCTACAGAATACTGCCAGGAATTCTCACGCTTTTCCAGCTTTCTTCAGTGCCGGGTCCTTTGCGTTGTTTGCCGCAAACGCTGCCGCCCGGTCACGGCAGGTGCCGCACTGACCGCAGGGGACTGTACCGCCCTCGTAGCAGCTCCAGGTGAGCTCGTAGGGAACGTGCAGCCGCAGCCCCTCGGCAACGATGTCCGCCTTGGTCTTGTCCACAAAGGGCGCTTCGATGTGCAGTTCTTCGCCGCTGCCGATGAAAATTGCCTCATTCATGGCGTTGTTGAACGCCTCAGAGCAGTCCGGATAGGCGTTTCCTGCCGCATCATCTGCGTGGGCACCGTAATATATCACGCTGCATCCCTTCGAGAGTGCAACGCTTGCCGCACTCGACAGGAACAGGCCGTTCCGGAAGGGGACATAGGTCGAAACGGGTTTGCCGTCGGTCTTTTCAAGCTGCTCTGCATAGCTCTCTTTCGGGATCTCGCCCGTGCTGCCTTGCAGCAGGGTGCAGTCTGAGCCTGCAAAAATCCTCGCCAGATCAAGCTCCGTCAGGGAAATGCCGTAATACGCCGCCACCGCTCTTGCAGCCCGAAGCTCCCTGGTGTGCTTCTGCCCATAGAAAATGCACAGCCCTTCGACATTTTCCTTCCCGTAATGTTCTACAGCCAGTGCAAGACAGGTTGTGCTGTCCAGACCGCCGCTGAGTAATACCAATGCTTTCATATGCTCACTCCATAATCAGTCTTTGCAGCTCCGGGTCGGTGATGAATCTGCCCCGGAACGTCTGGGTAATGGTCTGTGCGGAAGGGTTGCGGATGCCTCTTGCCGTCATGCAGCTATGTGTGCCGACGACGACAACGCCCACATCCTCGCAGCCGGTTGCCTCCATCAGGATTTCCGCAATATCGGTGCCAAGCCGCTCCTGAATCTGCAAACGCTTGGCCGCCATGTCACAGATGCGTGCAATCTTGCTCAGGCCGATGACCTTCCCCTGCGGGATGTATGCCACATTGACATGCATGTTGTACATCAGCGCCATGTGATGCTCGCAGTAGGAGAACACCCCGATGTCCCGTACAACGACCGTTCCCGTGCCCTCGTGCGTGTCAAACAGCTTGCCGAATTTCTCGGCAATCTCGTGATTGGTATAGCCGATGCCCTCAAACACTTCCTCGTACATCCGTGCAACACGGGCGGGTGTCTCCCGCAGTCCGTCACGGTCAGGATCCTCACCGAGTGCAATGAGAATGCCACGGATATGTTCCTCGATGGCTTGTTTATCAATCATATCATACACCCCTTTCGTTTGGATTCCAGATGAATTTGTGGAGCTGGAGCTGCAAACGGAAGCTGCCCATGTGCTGCTCCTTCATGATCTCCACGATTTCCGCCGGATCAATCTGCCCGAAAACCGGGCTGAGAAACAGCGGACACTGCGGCTTGTACTGCGCTGCAATCTCTTTTGCACGGAGGACATCCGCACGGCTGCCGCAGACGAATTTGACCGTGTCACATTCCCGCAGCAGAGCGAAATTTTCGGTGCACATGTGTGATTCCATCCCGCTTGCAGGCAGCTTGTAATCCATCGTGAAGCACGGCCGGTGCGGTGTGCAGAATTCCCGCAGCGGTACAGAACCGTTGGTTTCAATTTCCGTCTGCATGCCAAGCTCCGTCAGACAGCCGATCACCGCCTGGATCTGCGGCTGCAAAAGCGGCTCGCCGCCGGTGAGCGTGACAAAGCGCACGCCTCCGGAGAGTGCTTTCTGTGCTATTGCAGCAATGCGGTCAAGTGTGACAAGCTCATGTGGCGCATCCTTGGCATTCGCCCACATCGTATCACAGTAGGAGCAGCGCAGATTGCAGCCAGTGAAGCGCAGAAACAGCGCCAGTTGTCCAGCCCGTTGTCCTTCGCCGTTGATGCTGATAAAATGCTCGGCAAGCTTGTAGGCGTGCTCCATGTCACACCTCGTATCTTGCGCAGTTTTCGGGCGTTTCGTAGACGGAAACGCTGCGCACGGGCAGCCCCTTCTCTTGCAGCAGCGTAAAGAAGTGGCGGGCGAAGTGCTCTGCCGTCGGGCGGAACGGCACTTCGATGAGCCGGAAGCCCTCCTCCCGGAAGGCGGCAATCGTCGTCTCCCGGAGTGTCCCGGATTCGTAGATGGTAGCATGGTCGAAGTCGTCGGCAATCTCCCGCACAGCATGCTTGAGGTCGGCAAAGTCGATTACCATGCCCCGCTGCTGACCGTCAGCCTGTAACTGAGCCTGACCTGCTTCAACCTCGATCACCCAGTGATGGCCGTGGAGATTGGAGCACTTTCCGTCATAGCCGGACAGAAAATGTGCGCTGTCAAATGCAGCGGAAGTTTTGAGTATATACATAATTCCTCCTGGTATTCATGGTGTCTGCGATTGCAGCCAGGGGTTCTCTCCCGGCAGCACCCAGGGAATGCGGGCGGAGAATTCAAGCTGGATGACGGGAGCAGGGAAGTCCGGTTCAGGCAGACAGATCTCATTCTGGAACGACACCCGGAATGTCCCTGTAACCGGAAAAGCAGCATCCTCCGACCAGATCGCTTCGGTATCGCTCTGACGCTGCCAGGCGCTTTCGCCCCGGAGCAGCGTGCCGCAGATGTGGCAGAAGCCGCCATACAGCAGCATGCCGTCCGTGTCTGCGGTGTTCACATAGCACTCGCAGACCTTCCGCAGATCCACGCCGAGCGCTGCAAGGAATGACCGGACAGGCGCAGGGAGCGATGCGGCTGCCTGCTCAAAATTCCGGCATCCTGCGCAGCCGCAGGTCTCTGTAACGGTCTGTGCTGCCGCATAAAACTGCCGTGTTTTCTGCACATCCGCATCTATTTCAAAGGTGCCGAACGTCATGCGCATGGTGTACCTCCGCATTTCTGAAAACATAAAGCCCTCTTGCTTGCAAGAGGGCATACTTCTCCTATTGGTTGCCCTGGTTTTGTTGTAAGGCAGGATGGCGCAAGCGAACTGCCGGTATTGCATTCTATATTATAGCACAGAGGCGCACCGATGTCAAGCCGTGCGGTTATTTCTCTGTGTATCCAAGTGCCGGCAGCGCCTCCTGTATCAGGCATTCGCCGCAAGATACTCCTGTGCCAGCTTTTCCGCCTCCTCATAGGACGAGAGCTTGTAACATGCCGCCCGGAATGCCGCGGCATGACGGGATCCTGTCACATACCACGAGGCATGCTTCCGGGCTTCCCGGATGGCGAGAGCCGGGGGCTTTTCGCTGTGTTCGAGAATCATGCGGATATGCCGCAGCATCAGTTCCATGCGCTCCTGCGGGGTCGGCGGTGTAAACGGCTCCCCCCGGAGCACAGCATTGATTTCCCGGAATACCCACGGGTTTCCGTAGCTTGCACGCCCCACTGCCACCAGATCCACGCCGGTTTCCCGGTACATCTGCCGACAGGAGGCGCCGTCCGTGACATCGCCGTTGCCGATGACCGGGATGTGCACAGCAGCCTTCACGGCGGCGATTGTTTCCCAGTC